>CAZHDP010000153.1:0-7623 GCA_964531605.1 uncultured Burkholderiaceae bacterium
CGCATGACCCGCGATGAACTCTGGGGGCTGTGCCGTCAGCCCTTGCGGGTGGGCAGCTTTGTGCAAGGGTGCCACCTGTTGATCCATTGTCAAACTTTGGGCGAGGCGCTGCGTGCTGGCTGTCAGTTTTACCGCCTGTTGCTGCACGACTTTGTGCCGCGACTGACCGTGACCCAGGGCGTGGCCAGCTACCGTCTGGTTCGCAAAGTAGAGCGCGATGGGCGCTTGTCGTATGCAGAACGGGTGTTTTCGTTTTTTTCTTACGGTTTGCTGTGTTGGCTGGTCGCCCGGCGCATCCCTTTGTTGAGCTTGGTGTACCCCCGAGACGAGGTGAACAGTGTGACCAACGCCGGCGTGTTGTTTGGCATTCCCACCCGGTACGAGGGCGACAGCGTGCTGTTCACCTTTGAGTCGCGTTGGTTGGACTTGCCGGTGGTGCAAAACAGCCAGAGCTTGACCGAGTTTTTGCAACAAGCCCCCGCCAGTTTGCTGGTGCGCTACCGTGACCAGACGAGCCTCGGCGAGCGCATTCGGCGACTGCTGCGCAAGCACCTGGCCAATGAGCTGCCCTCGATCGAAGACATGGGCAAGACGCTGGCGTTGACCCCCCAAACCCTGCGACGCCGTTTGGCCGAAGAGGGCACAGGCTACCAAACCATCAAAGATGATTTGCGGCGCGACGCGGCCATTGAGTGCCTGGCCCACCCCGACTTGACGCTGATCGACATTGCCAACCGGCTGGGTTATGCAGAGGCCAGCACATTCCACCGGGCGTTCAAAGGGTGGACGGGTTTATCCCCGGGCGCGTACCGGCAAAATTTGCAGCGTTGAGCGGTGTGGGTGTGGTCGTGCCATCGCTTTGGAAAGGCCATGGTACGGCCTATGCTGGCCCCTTGAGGCCCTTCCCAGACCCTTTCAGCCGCCGTGGCTGCGCGCGCCACCGCCGGTGGCTTCAAAGTAATAGCTCACCCGTTTGCGAGGGCTGAGGTAGGCGTACACGTCGCGGTTCACATCGGCTGGCCTCAAGGCTTTGACGATGCTGAGCTCTGACTGGTGTGCCATGTCGAACATCATGGCTTCGGCCTTGGGAATGTCGGCGTCATAGACCACCAAGGCAGGCTTCAACGGATTGCCCGAATTGATCGTGGTCACCATGCCTATCGCGCCATTGTTCAGTTGCACGATGGTGCCTGGGGGGTAGACGCCCAAGTTGCGAATCAAGATCGGCAACAGGGCTGCATCGAATTTGCTGCGCTGCTTGGCGTACATCAGTGACAGGGCTTCAAACGGCGTCAACGCCTCATCAATCATGGTGGGGTTGCACAACTGGTCGTAGTGGTTGGCAATCGACACGATGCGCGAGGCCTGACCGATGGCCTCGCCTTTGAGCTTGCCTGGAAAGCCACTGCCATCGACCAGTTCATGGTGTTCCCGTATCACGGCCAAGGTGCTGGCAGGCAAGTGCAGTTTTTGACCAATGGCCACGCCGTAATGGCAATGAAGCTCGTAAAAACGCTGTTCCGCCGAGGTCAGTGGGCTGGTTTTGAGCAAAATTTTGTCGGGCACTTCAGTCAAACCAATGTCGTGCATCAGCGCACCCATGCCCAAGGCCTCGACTTGTGCGGGGGGCAGGTTCAGGTCGCGCGCCATCATCACCGAGAGCATGGTCACGTTGAGTGAGTGCACGTACAGGTCTTCACTGCCTTCTTTGTCACTCATCACATGGATGGCCAACTCGGGCGCACTGAGGATGGCATCGGTGATTTGGCCGACCAGTTTTTCTGCGGTCTTGACGGTTTCCGACGGACGGCTGTACAGATTTTTTTCGATGTCCTTGATGGCCTGCGCCGTTTGCATGAACGATGCTTCGACACGTTGAATGTCCACGCGGCGCTGCTGCATCTGTTCAATCAACTGGCGCTTGGCCGTTACCGCAGGATCGATCGGCACAGGGTCTGCGGGCAAGACTGGCGTCACCTGGGCTTCGGCAGTGGGCGCTGCACAGTCGCTCAATACAGGGCTGAAGCGCACGCTTTGCAACCCCAAGCTGCGCAGCGTTGCAATTTGCTGCTCGTTTTTGATTTTGAATTTGCTGAAGGCAAAAGGATGCTCGGTCCACTTCAGGTCCAAATGGACATAGTGCCCCACCCGCAATTGATCCATCAGCAAGCGCTGGTCATCAGCAGGCAATTGTCAAACCCTCGGCAATCGTGAAAACGCGGCGAAATGCATCGTTGGATGATAGGTCGTTGTCGTGCGCTTGGTTGCGTACCCTTGGAATTGCCCCGCCATTCAGAGGTTATACGAGACATGCCCTGTGGTGATCGATATTGCCAATGCGCCATGACGGACATTGATGGGCTGTTTCGACGCTGAAATCGACTTTTCGCGCAGAACGCCAGGGGTTTTGTGCCAGTAGTTGAATAAAAATTACTGGTTTACCCTAGGGTTCAGTGAAACATCGCCCTTCAATTTTGATCTTTTTTGCCAATCATTTTGGTCATTTGCGCAATTGGTTTGAGTTGGCGTCAGGCTGACACTTGCAGCCATCACAACGTGGAGACAAACATGAGCACTGCGAAACGGGCCGTACACGTCGTTGGTGTGGGCATGATTCCTTTCACCAAGCCGGGTGCCAGCGAGCCCTACACCCTGATGGGAGCCAAGGCTGCCGAGTTGGCTTTGAAAGACGCCGGCATTGACTACGCCAAAGTGCAGCAAGCCTATGTGGGCTATGTCTATGGTGACTCCACGGCGGGTCAGGCCGCGATTTACGGCGCGGGCATGTCAGGCATTCCCGTGGTTAACGTCAACAACAACTGTTCGACAGGTTCCAGTGCGCTCTTTTTGGCACGCCAGGCGGTCGAAAGTGGCCTGGTGGAATGTGCCATCGCACTGGGGTTCGAGCAAATGGTGCCCGGTGCGTTGAAAGGTGCCTATGACGATCGCCCATCTCCCATGGCGCGCTTCTCTGCCGCCATGGAGGCCCACCAAGGGATCGAGGCGGGCACACCCCGTGCTGCGCAGTTTTTTGGTGGGGCAGGGCGGGACTACATCAAACAGCATGGCATCCGACCAGACACCTTCGGTCGCATTTCAGTCAAAGCGCGGCAGCACGCGGCACGCAACCCTTTGGCCGTGTTTCGCCAGACCCTCACCCTTGACGAGGTCATGGCGTCGCCCGTGGTGTTTGAACCGCTCACGCGTTACCAGTGCTGTCCGCCCACGTGTGGCGCCGCGGCGGCCATCGTGTGCTCAGCTGAGTTTGCCAAAGCCCACAAACTGGACCGCCGTGTGGTGATCGCCGCCCAGGCCATGACCACCGACACCCCCAGCACGTTCGAAAGCAAGGACATGCGCCAGCTGGTGGGCTACGACATGACGGCGAATGCCGCCCGGCAGGTGTACGAGGCCGCAGGCGTGGGCCCCGAAGACCTGGACGTGGTGGAACTGCACGACTGCTTCACGGCCAATGAACTGATCACTTATGAAGGGCTGGGCCTCACGCCAGAGGGCACCGCCGAGAAATTCATCCTGGACGGTGACAACACCTACGGCGGGCGCATCGTCACCAACCCCTCAGGGGGGCTGCTGTCCAAAGGCCATCCTTTGGGCGCCACGGGCCTGGCCCAATGCGCCGAGTTGGTGTGGCAACTGCGTGGCCAAGCCGATCAGCGGCAAGTGGAAGGCGCGCGCCTGGCCTTGCAGCACAACCTGGGGTTGGGTGGGGCCTGCGTGGTCACGCTGTACCAGGCTGTTTGACCAGGGCGCCAACCATGATTGACCGCCAGTACATAGGCCACACCATGCCGCCTTTCCAGGTGGCGGTGGAGCCCGGTCGTTTGCGCTTTTTTGCCAAGGCCACGGGTCAGGATGACCCGGTGTACAGCGATGAAGCCGCCGCTCGGGCTGCAGGCCATCCTGCGCTGCCAGTTCCACCCACGTTTTTGTTCTGCCTGGAAATGGAGTCGCCAGACCCAGCGGCGATCCGCAATTTGCTGGGGATGGACTACCGACGCTTGCTGCATGGTGAGCAGTCATTCACCTACCACGGCATGGCCTATGCGGGTGATGTGCTCACTTTTTCGCAGCAAATTGAAGACATTTACAACAAAAAAGCGGGGGCGCTCGAATTCGTGGTCCGCAACACCCGCGTCACCAACCAGCACAGCGCGCTGGTCGCTGAGTTGCGTTGCGTGACCGTGCTGCGCAACGCCTGACGAGACCTGTCCATGACGCTCCCTCACACTGATCACACCACTCAAACCCCTTTGCCACAACGGGCATCGCCCTCGCCGTTGAGCTTCGACGCCTTGAAGGTAGGTGATCTGCTTCCCGGCTTTGAAACCCCGCCGCTCTCGCGGCTCACTTTGGCGCTGTACTGTGGTGCCTCTGGTGACCACAACCCCATTCACGTGGACAGTGATTTTGCCAAGGCTGCGGGGCAATCGGATGTGTTTGCGCATGGCATGTTGTCTGCCGCATGGCTGGCTCGCGTGCTCACGGCCTGGGTGCCGCAAA
Organism: uncultured Burkholderiaceae bacterium; assembly: GCA_964531605.1. GTDB lineage: Bacteria > Pseudomonadota > Gammaproteobacteria > Burkholderiales > Burkholderiaceae_C > Defluviibacillus. Next base: position 4,522 of record CAZHDP010000153.1, read on the forward strand.
TGGCGATCCGCTCTTTCGGCGTTCGCTTCGCCGCCATCACCCAGGTCGGTGAGCGCATCCGCTGCACAGGGACGGTCGTTGAAAAGCGAAATCAGGGCGGGCAACGCCTGGTCCGCATTGAACTGTCGACCTGCAACCAAGACGACCAAGTCAAGCTCACTGGCGAGGCGCTGATTGCGCTGCCGTGAGTTGCATGCCCCTCACGTACCCGCCATATACCCGCCATATATCCGCTACATAACCTGCCAGCCCGCCTTATCCCCTCATTGCCCCAAGGAGACTATGTCATGGAATCCATTTTGACCTTCCCTCGCACCGTGTTTCGCGAAGACCACGAACAGTACCGTGAGACCGTGCGCCGTTTCATCGCCCGCGAGTGCACGCCACGCCAAGCCGAATGGGACAAAGCAGGCCGCGTTGACCGCGAAACGTGGCTCAAAGCCGGCCGTGAGGGGTTGCTCTGCACCGCCATCGACGAAGCCTATGGCGGCGCGGGTGGCGACTTTGGCCACTGTGCTGTGCAGATCGAAGAAATCGCCCGGTCCGGCATCAGCGGCCCTGGCTTTTACCTGCACTCGGACATCATCGCGCCCTACATCGCCCGGCTCGGCACGCCGGCACAAAAAGAAAAGTGGCTGCCCAAGTGCGCCAGTGGCGAATGCATCCTGGCCATCGGCATGAGCGAGCCGGGGGCGGGCAGCGACTTGAAAGCGATCCGCACCACCGCCATCCGTGATGGCGATGACTACGTCATCAACGGCTCCAAGACGTTCATCTCCAATGGCCTGAACTGCGACCTGATCGTGCTCATCGTCAAGACCGATCCCGCAGCGGGCGGTAAGGGCATTTCGCTGGTGTTGGTTGAGGCGGATCGGCCTGGTTTTCGCAAGGGCCGCAAGCTCGACAAGATGGGCCAAGAGGCGTCTGACACCGCCGAGCTGTTTTTTGAAAACGTGCGCGTACCTGTCTCCAACCTGTTGGGCGAAGAGGGCAAGGGCTTCTCGTACCTGATGACCGAGCTGGCCCAAGAGCGCTTCATGATTGCCGTGGGCGCCGCGGCCAAACTCGAAGCCATGTTTGAAGAAACAGTGCGTTACACCAAAGAGCGCATGGTGTTTGGCAAGCCCCTGTTTGACTTTCAAAACACCCGCTTCAAGTTGGCAGAGATCAAGACACGCGCCACCGCCGTGCGGATGATGGTTGACCAGTACCTGGCCGAGCACATGCGCCGCAAGTTGACCCTGGAAGAGGCGGCCATGGCCAAGCTGTACTGCACCGAAGAGCTGGGTAAAGCCCTGGACGAGTTGCTGCAACTCTATGGCGGCTATGGCTACATGATGGAGTACCCCATCTGCCGCGCCTTCATCGACTCACGCGTGAACCGCATTTATGGCGGCACCAGCGAGGTGATGAAAGAGCTGATTTCGCGCAACCTGTGATGTCGGTGGTGATGCCTACACCGTGACGCTTTCAATGCGCTGAGCACACCCCACAACCTTGAGGAGACAAACGCATGCACCCGTACATCCACGCTAAAACGCAGCCCCAAAAGCCCGCATACATCATGGCCGAGAGCGGCGAAGTGGTGACCTTTCAACAGCTCGACGAGCGCAGCAACCAGTTTGCCCACCTGTTGCGCAGCCTGGGGTTGAAGGCCGGTGACCACATTGCCATCGGCATGGAGAATCACCCTCGTTTTTTTGAGCTGTGTTGGGGCGCGCAACGCGCTGGCATCATTTACACCGCGTTCAGCACACGGCTCAAGACCAACGAGGCGGCCTACATCGTCAACAATTGCGCTGCCAAGTTGCTGGTGTCTTCCAAAACGTTGGCCGACATGGCAACGGCCTTGCTGCCGCACGCCACCCAGTTGCCCCACCGACTGATGGTCGACGGTGTGGCGCCAGGCTTTGAAGCGTTGGAACCCTTGTTGGCCCAGCAGCCCACCACCCCTGTTGCAGACCAAACTGCGGGTGGCGACATGCTGTACTCATCGGGCACCACGGGTTACCCCAAAGGGGTGTTTGTGCCTCCCGAGTCCCCTGAGATCGATGCGGTGAATTCACTCACCAACATCTGCCGTGGGCTGTACGGCATGGGTGCTGACACGGTGTACCTGTCACCCGCCCCGCTGTACCACGCCGCTCCGATGCGCTTTTGCATGCAGGTGATGCGCTTGGGTGGTACGGTGATCATCATGGAGCACTTTGACGCTGAGCAGTACCTGTCATTGGTGCAGCGCTACCGTGCCACGCATACCCAGTTGGTGCCCACCATGTTCGTGCGCATGCTCAAGCTGGCCGATGACGTGCGTTTGCGCTACGACGTGTCGTCACTGAAGTGCGCGATCCATGCAGCGGCACCATGCCCCATCCCGATCAAAGAGCAAATGATCGCCTGGTGGGGTGATGTGATTTGGGAGTACTACGCTGGCACCGAAGGCAATGGCATGACCTTGGTGCGTGCCGCCGACTGGATGACACACAAAGGCACGGTGGGCAAGGCAGTGATAGGCGTGCTCAAAATCTGCAACGAAGCCGGTGACGAAGTGGCCACTGGCGAGACCGGCACGGTGTACTTTGCCGATGGCAAACCTTTTCACTACCACGATGACCCGGTCAAAACGGCGGACTCCACCAACGCCAAAGGCTGGACCACGCTGGGCGACGTTGGCCATGTAGACGCCGAGGGCTACCTGTACCTGACCGACCGCAAGTCCTACATGATCATCTCGGGTGGGGTGAACATCTACCCGCAAGAAGTCGAAAACCTGTTGGTGACCCATCCCAAGGTGATGGACGCTGCCGTGCTGGGCGTGCCCGACGATGATTTTGGCGAAGCCGTCAAAGCCGTCATCCAGCCGCGTGACATGGCCGATGCAGGCCCCGAACTCGCTGCCGAGTTGATTGCCTTTTGCCAAGCCAACTTGTCCACCATCAAGTGTCCACGCTCGGTGGACTTCGAAGTCGAGTTGCCCAGGCACCCCACGGGCAAGCTCTACAAGCGCCTGTTGCGCGACCGCTATTGGGCCGGACACACGAGCAAGATCGTCTGAGGCCGTTCCGCCTCAAACCCTTTTTCAACCTTCATTTCTTTTCGTTC
>CAZHDP010000154.1:0-7563 GCA_964531605.1 uncultured Burkholderiaceae bacterium
TTGCCAGCTGCGTCAAAGCGCCCGCCACGCCACCTGCAGCCCCAGGGACGAGGATGCTTTTCACCGGCAGGCCGCCATTGCAGCCCAGCAGCAGTGCTTGGGCGAGTTGCACGTTGCCCAAACTCACGGCGTCGTCAAAGCCCATGGTGCCGGGCAATGCAAACGGCGCGTCAGCGGCCACGCACAAGGCCTCGGCGTAGCAACCGCCGCGCTCAGGCAACTCACGCGAGCTCACGAAGACACGCTGCCCCACTGTCCATTGCGTGACGCCTGGGCCGATCGCGTCAACCACGCCAGCCATTTCGTTCCCCGGTGTGGCAGGTAACGGAGGCATCCACTTGTAGCTGCCTTTGCGTATCAAACGGTCTGGGCCACCGACCCCTATGGAATGGGCTTTGACGCGCACTTGCCCCGGGCCGGGCTTTGGCAGCGGCACATCAACCAAGCGCAGGGCTTCAGGCCCGCCTGGCGTGTGAACTTGGACGACACGCATCTCAGCGCTGACCGTCGTGGACGCTGATGTTTTCTTGGGTCAAACCACCCAGGCGCGAGTGGATGCGACCCCCAGTGCCCATCACCAAGGCGTACAAAATCTCTTTGGGGCGTGGGGCGTCTTGAATGCCAATTTCCACGCTGTTGTAATGGCTGCGCACGTAGCAGGCGTGGATGTTGTGCAAGGGCACCATCAACCGGTAACCCGTGGCGGCCACGGCCTTGGCTGCAGGCACGATGGCCTTGGGCTCACCCAGCACCGCGCGCATGGCCCAGCCGCCCGCCTCATGCCAGACGGCGGCGTGTTCGAGTTCACCGTCCACCCCCACAATGGCCGCTTTGCTGTAGACCTCAACATTGTCTTTGCCCAGTGTGGCCACCAGCTCTTCGGCCAGCAGGGTGCCGAGCGAGCGCAGCTCTGCCATGAACGGCAGCAAATCAGGCTCGTAGCGCCCCGCATAAGGGTTGCGCACCACGGCACAGGCTGCTGCAATCTTCAAGGGTTGGGCAGGGGCTGGTCCACCTTCGTGGTAAATCGTTTCAATGGTCAGGCTGCGCTTGCGAATTTCGATCAATGACATATGGGGTCTTTCAACGTTCAATCGGGTTCATTGAGGTTCATTGTTTGGGGATGTTGGCATCGGCGACCACTTGGGTCCAGCGTTGCAACTCAGCGGCGACCATGGCCTTCATGTCGTCCGGGGTGCTGCCTCGGACTTCGCCACCCATCTCTTCCAGTCGGGTGCGTACCGCAGGCAGTTGCAGGGCTTTGAGGGTCTCGGCGTTGAGGCGGTCTACGATGGCGCGCGGGGTGCCTGCGGGTGCCATCAGTCCTGCCCACGAGCGCACGTCGTACCCAGTCACACCTTGTTCGGCCACGGTGGGCACATCGGGCAAGCCGGGCCAGCGTTGGTTGCCGGTGGTGGCAATCGCGCGCAATTTGCCAGCCTTGATGTTGCTCATCACGGCCGTGGGCGGCGCGATGACCAAGGGCACATCGCCCGCCAGCAACGCTGTGAGCGATGCGGCATCACCTCGGTAGGGCACGTGCAGCATGTCGGCCTTGGCCATCTTGCTGAGCAACTCGCCCGCCAGGTGGTGTGTTGAGCCGATACCTGCCGAACCGTAAGCCACAGCCTTGGGAGCGCCACGTGCCGCGGTCAAGAGGTCCGCAAAGGTGCGGTACTTCGAGTCTGCTTGGGTTACCAACAAGAAGGGGAAAAAGGTGATGGTGGACACCATCTCAAAGTCGGCCACTGTTTTGTAGTTGAGCGTGTTGTACAGCGCCCCCGCCACGGCATGACCACCGGTTGCCAGCAGCAAGGTGTGGCCATCGGGCTTGGCCCTGGCCACCGTGCCAGCGGCGATGGTGCCGCCAGCGCCAGCCTGCGTCTCGATGACGACAGACTGCGACACGCTTTTGCTGATCTCGCCGCCTATCAGGCGAGCAATGGTGTCTGCATTGCCGCCCGCTGCAAAGCCTTGGTAGACCTTGATGGGGCGATCAGGGTAGGTTTGACTCCAGGCGGGCAAGGCAGCGCAGGCCGCGATGCCTGCGCTGGCGCCCAAGAAATGTCTCCGGTTCATGTGTGGCCTCTTATTTGGGGTTGTCCGGTGGGGCTTTGGGGTGCTGTAGGCAGTGCCTTCAGCTTTGCGCCGTGATGGGGTTGCGCAAAATGCCGATGCCTTCGATTTCCACTTCACACACGTCACCAGGCTTCATGAAGCGGGGCGGCTTGCGGCTCCAACCCACGCCAGCGGGCGTGCCCGTGGCAATCACGTCACCAGGGCTCAAGGTGAAAATGGTTGACGCGTAGTTGATCAACTTGGCGATGCTGAAGATCATGTGACCCGTGTGACTGGACTGGATGGTTTCGCCGTTCAAGCGGACTTCCAGCTTGAGTTGCCGGTTGGGCGCAATCTCGTCGGCCGTCACCATCCAGGGGCCAAAGCCGCCGGTCGATTCAAAGTTTTTGCCCGAGGCAATTTGCTTGGCATGGAACTGCCATTCGCGCACGCTCCCATCGTTGTAGCAAGCGTAGCCCGCCACGTGTTCGAAGGCCTGGTCTTCAGGGATATTCCGCCCACCCTTGCCGATGATGACCGCGAGCTCACCTTCCCAATCCAACGAATCAGACACATCAGGCTTCACGATGGGTTGGTTGTGCGCACATTGCGAGCGCCATACCCGCAAGAAGATCGGCGGTTGTTCCGACAGCTCGCGGTGCATGCCTGCGGCCAGCACTTCCTGGTGGTGGTCCATGTAATTGCGGACCGCACAGATGATTTTTTCAGGGCGAGGAATGACCGGCAGGTAGGTGATGTCAGCCAACTTGGCGTCAACCGCACGGCCTTTGACGTGCTCGGCTGCTTGCAGGTACGCGCCGTCTGCGATGTAGTCGGCCAGCGTGGCGTATTGGGGCATGGCTTTGCCCAAATCAACCACGCCATCCCCCACGACAGCTCCCCAGGTTTCGCGACCTTGCGACAGAAAAGACAACAGTTTCATACAAACTCCATTGGTAAGTGAACTCAAAAAATGACTTAAAAGGTAATGGTTGAACGCCAGCCACCGCGGGCGACATCAACCTAGGTCAGCTCGGCGCACGGCTTTGGAACTGCTGTTCCCACTGAGCGATGGGCTGAAAGGTGGGGTCGGCGCGGCAGATGGCCTCGGTTTCGCGCATCAGTTCATCGTCGCTCTTGGACAAGTCCAAGGGATCACCATGGGGCTGACTGACATAGAACGGCGTATCGACGTACACCTCTACCGTGTTGCCCTCGGGGTCGGCCAGGTACACAGACAAAGCGTTGCCGTGGTTCAGCCCACGGATGTTAGTGGCGCCTCGCGCTTGCGCTGCCGCCCAGGCGTCTCGCAAATGCTGGATGCTGGGCACGGCAAAGGAGATCTGCATCACTGTGCTGAACGTGGCTTCCGCCGGACGACCGGATGCGATGACCAACTGGTGGTGTTGGTCAGGGCTCGCGCTCATGAACACCAGCGTGTTTTTGAACGTTCGGCCCACGCCGCGGTCGGTGATGGTGAGCCCAAACACCTCGGTGTAAAAACTCACCATCCGTTCCACATCGGTGACAAAAATACCGAAGTGGGAGGGGGTAGGGCGGGTGACTTTCATCATGTGGTGTGTCTCCTTTGGATCAATCTGTTGACGCGGCTGTGGTGGTGCGTTGTAGAGCGGATTCGACGTTGCGCAAGGTGCTTTGAACATGTTCGGTGAGCAGGGCGCAAGCCTGTTCGGTGTGGCGGCCGATGACGGCTTCCATCAGCTGCCGGTGCTCGTCTGACTTGCGGCGACTGGTGGTCCGGTGACGCGCAGAGAAACGACGGTAACGCTCAGCCTGGTCAAACAGGCTCTCGCTCCAGGTGCGTTGGCGCACGGACGTGCAGGCAGCCAACAGCGCCATGTGGAAGTCTTTGTGCAGGCGGCTCCATGCTTCGTCAAGCACCAGTGGGCCATCACTGAACCGTGACTCCATTTTGTCCAGCCGATGGTGGGCCGCCATGATGTGTGCCTCCCAGCTGTCGTCGCCGTTGGCCATGGCGTCTTCCAGGGCCTGCACGTCGATCAACAAGCGCATGCGGGTGATGTCCTTCAAATCATCTGCAGAAAGCTGGGCCACCCTGAAGCCCCGTCTTTCGTCAGCCCTGACCAACCCCTCTTGTGCCAAGCGGCTGAGCGCTTCACGCAAGGGGCTGCTGGAAAAACCATACCGGTCCTGCAATTCGTCGAGCTTGAGCTTGACCCCAGCTTCGAAATGACCGCCGATCACATCCTGGCGCAGCAAGGTGAAGGCCTGCTCGGTCAGTGGTGGCGCTGACGGCGGTACCGCGATGGCTTCGTCAGTTTGAAATGCAGAAACGATATTTTTGTGCATAAAAATATTTTCGTGCAAAAAATAAAATCAAGTATTCGGGTTTTCACTGAAATCACAGATTTCGCCACACCGGCGCGTGGCCAGAGGGTGTGCCAAATCGGTTCTAATTGCGGGTTGCCTTTGGAGGTCGCCCGCATGGGGGGCTTGGATGTCGGCTCGTCAGGTGCCTCAGCGTGCCTGTGGCATGCATGACACCATGAAGGCAATGCACACAGCGGCATCGGTGTGGGGTGAAAGCTTTGGGCACGTGCCCGGAGCAGGTCGCCGCTGTTCTACCAACCAGATCAACAGGGACTGCACTTCGGCGTGCAGAGGAACGCATTTGCGCATGAACTTCAACAGTTCAAAACTCGTTCGCATGCTCAGCGAGGCTGGTCTAGCTGAGGCAGACCCGTCCAAGCAGGATTTTGCTGAACGCGTCAGCCAATGGGTCGGTGCGTTCGATGCTGTGCGCCTCCACGATGCCTTGCAGTCCATCCCGGCGGTGGGCAGGGGTGCCACAGCGGGTGCCCAGCGCAGCAAACTCCAGATGCTGGAAAACGAGTGCCAAAACCTGCGCAAGAGCCTGATTCCGGCAGTCACGCACTGCCATCCTCCAGCCTCTTCTGAGGCGGGTGAAGTCGATGTCAGTTATGCCGCCTACCGCAAGTTTTATGCGGACCAGCAGCGGCAAATGGGCGCAAAAATTGCCTCCTTTCGTGTGCGGGTTCGGCAGGTGCTCGATGGTGGATCGCCGCAGTTGCAGCAGTTGGCCGCCCTTGATGCGGTCATGGAAACCTTGCTCGCATCGCGTGAGCACAGCACGTTGAGCAAGTTGCCTGGCTTCCTGGAAGGGCATTTCAAGCAACTGCGGCAAACCCATCAGCAAGCCGCAGACGCCACAGGCCAAGTTGACGACACCGCGGTGTGGCGACAGCCTGGCGGGTGGTTGTACGCCCTGGGCCAGGCATTGAACGAAGCGTTGCAGGCGGAGTTGGACGTCCGATTGCAGCCCGTCATGGGTCTGATAGAAGCATTCAGTAACGAGGTTGAGAAAAAGCAATGAACAGGATTGTGTTTGCAACGGCTTTCGCCATGGGCTTGGCTGCGGTCGGCTGGGTTGGCGTGGGCTTTATCGGCTCCAGCGGCTTGGCGTTGGTGATGACCTTGGTTATCGCCGGGGTGTACCTGGCCGGTGTTTGGGAGTTGCATCGGTTTCGTGCGGCCACGGCGGCACTTGCTTCGGCGTTGGCCAACATCCCACAACCGCTGAACGCCATTGGCGACTGGTTGCAGGGTTTACCGCCCACCTTGCACCAGGCTGTGCGCTTGCGCGTTGCCGGTGAGCGCGTGGCATTGCCAGGGCCCGCCTTGACCCCTTATTTGGTCGGGCTGTTGGTGATGTTGGGCATGCTGGGCACGTTTTTGGGCATGGTGGTGACTTTCAACGGTGCTGTGTTTGCCTTGGAAGGCTCGACCGACATGCAGGCCATCAGGGCCGCGCTGGCCGCTCCGATCAAGGGCTTGGGTTTGTCGTTTGGCACCTCGGTGGCTGGGGTGGCTGCCTCAGCGATGTTGGGTTTGTTGTCGGCCATCAGCCGCCGTGAGCGTGTGGCCGTGGCCCGCCAATTGGACGGGTGCATTGCCAGCGTGTTGAGGCCGTTTTCTCTGGCACACCAGCGTGACGAAAGTTTCAAGGCCTTGCAAGTGCAGGCCCAAGCCATGCCTGAAGTGGTGCGCAGTCTGGCGTCTTTGACGGAGCGGATTGACAGCCGTCACGAGTTGCTCCATGCCCAATTGCAGGCTCAACAAGACGCGTTCCACCGCCAAGTGAGCGTGGCCTACAGCGAGTTGGCCCGTTCGGTGAGTGTGTCGCTGCAAGACAGCCTCGTGGCAGGTGCCAAGGCGGCAGGTGAGAGCATCAAGCCCGTGGTGGCTTCGGCCATGTCTGACATGGTCGCGGAATCCACAAAGATGCAATCGCATTTGAACGGCTTGGCTCAATCTCAACTGGATGCGATGTCCACCCAGCTCAGCGCCACGGTCAGTCAAGTGTCGCAAGGGTGGCACACCGCCTTGCAACAGCATGCAGAGACCTTGGCGCAAAACCAGTCGACGCAAGCGCAGGCAGACAAAGAGCGCCTGGACAGTTGGCAGCAAGCCTTGCAGGCCCTGTCTCAGGGGCTGCAGACGCAATGGCAGCGTGTGGGCGAAACAACCCTGACCCAGCAAGAGGCCATGGGGCAAACGTTGGCGCAAACTGTCAGTGCCATGGTCACACAGAGCCAAGCGCAAGCCCAGCGCACGTTGGAAGCATTGACACCTTTGCTGGCCCAGTCCGAAGCCCTGGTTCGTTCGCGTGCGGCGACCGAGGAACAGTGGTTGCACCAGCATGGCGAGCGCATGGATCAATTGGCCAAAGTGTGGCACCAGGCGTTGCAGGCCCTTCGAGAAGAAGAGTCGGTGCGAGGTGCTGCTGCGGTGGCGCGCTTGGGCGACCTGCAAAGCGCATTGGCCACCCAACTGGCCACCCTGGGCACGGCACTGGAAGCCCCCATGACACGCCTCATGCAGACGGCCACGGAAGTGCCTGTGGCTGCCGGTGAGTTGATGGGGCAGCTGCGCCAAGAGATGAGTCGCCTGACGGAGCGCGACAACCAAGCCCTGGAGGAGCGCGCCAAACTCATGGGTGACATCAGCACCTTGCTGCACACGGTCACCCAGGCTTCGAGCGAACAGCGTGCGTCTATTGAATCTTTGCTGGCGTCTGCGGTCACGGTGTTGAACCAAGCCAACAGCCAGTTTTCCGCAACCCTGGAAGCCCAGACCACGCGTGCCGAAGGGGTGGCTGCGCAATTGGGGGGCAGTGCCGTCGAGTTGTCCAGCCTGGGGGCTGCCTTCCACCATGGTGTGCAGGCGTTCAGCGTCAGCAACGACAAGCTGATGGACAGCTTGCACCGTATTGAAGCGGCGTTGGGGCAGTCAATGGCCCGCAGCGACGAACAACTGGCCTACTACGTGGCGCAGGCACGTGAAGTGATTGACCTGAGCATCACATCGCAGCAAGGCATCGTCGAAGACATGCGCCGCCTGCAATCCCAACAGGTGGCCACCGTTGAAGGGGTTGCGGGATGACTGAGCTCGATGAGTCGGGTGAGGGTGTTGACCACACTGCGCCCGTTTGGGCCGTGTTTG
>CAZHDP010000155.1:0-7555 GCA_964531605.1 uncultured Burkholderiaceae bacterium
CGTGGTGGTTGAAATGCTGTCAGGCGGCGAGGGCTATGTCGTGCGCTTTTTGCCTGCTTGGGATGATTTTCCGACGAACGATGCGACCGCAGACACCGCCAAAATGAACCGATGGATTGAAGCGCAGGTGCGACAGTTGCCCGAGCAGTATTTGTGGGTGCACAAGCGCTTCAAGACACGGCCTCAGGGTGAACCTGATTTCTACGAGGGCTGTTGAGGGACGCTTATCAAATCCGGTGCAACTGCCTCGGACTCAGGTGTCGTGGATGCGGATTGAGTCCATTGGCGTAACAGCAAAGCGACTTCGTCAACGCCTTGTTTTTTCAATGCGGAAAACAAGCGAACCTCACCTCCACCGGCTTGCAGTTTGGCAATGGACAGGGCTTTGGCCGCCTCGGTTTTGTTGAGTTTGTCGGCTTTGGTCAGCACCAACAAAAACTTCAGGCCTTCTTCGACCCTGGGGCGAATGACTTCCAACAAAATTTCATCCAGCTCGGTCAACCCATGCCTCGGATCGCACATCAGGACCACCGCTTTGAGGTTTTCTCGGGTGACCAAATAATTTGCCATGACGCGTTGCCAACGCAGTTTGTCTTGCTTCGGCACTGCTGCGTAGCCGTAGCCTGGCAGGTCGGCCAGCACGGCGTCTGTCACGCCTTGTTTGCCCAGCGAAAACAAGTTGATGCTTTGGGTTCGGCCGGGCGTTTTCGATGCGAATGCCAAGCGGTGTTGTTGCGTCAATGTATTGATGCAGGTCGATTTGCCTGCATTGGACCGCCCGACAAAGGCAATTTCAGGCACGTCCAGCGGTGGCAGAAATTGCAATTGGGGTGCCGTGGTCAGAAACCTCGCAGTGTGCATCCACCCCATGGCAGCCAACGCCTCTGGTGATGAGGTGCGCGGTACAGGGCGATGACCACCAGCGGAACCCTCCGCCCGTTGGTTTGGCTTGCCTGGGCGGACTTGGGAAGGCTTGGGGTGAGGTCCCTTGGGGGCGGTCATGGTGATCTTTAGGCGCGACTGGGTCGGGCAAATGGTGTTGGGGCGTTTGATTTCGCCGCCGAAGCACGCCCAATGCACCGATAAATGGCGCGGGTTTGGACGCATGAGTGAAGCCGCATTGTAGAATCAGGCAGTTTTGCGCTACAAATTAACCCAAAATATGAAGCTGATCGCCTCCTTGTTGACCGCTGCTGCACTCTCTGTGGTTGCGTTTTCCTCCGTCGCTTCGGAACAGAAGCCTGCAGAGACAGCGAAAGCTGCGCCTGCGAAGCCCGCCAAGCCTGATCTCGTGAAGGGCGAGGCCAGCTTTGGGGCCGTGTGTGCGGCTTGCCACGGCGCAGATGGCAATTCGGGCACACCCGTCAACCCCAAGTTGTCTCAGCAACACCCTGAATACTTGGTCAAACAACTGCAAGAGTTCAAGTCCGGCAAGCGCAATAACGCTGTGATGAAGGGCTTTGCGTCGGCACTGACTGACGAGGACATGAAGAACATCGCTTACTGGGTGTCTTCCAAGAAAGCCAAGCCTGGTTCTGCGAAGGACAAAGAGTTGGTGGCATTGGGCGAGCGCATCTACCGCGGTGGCATTGCAGACCGCCAGATTGCCGCTTGTGCAGGTTGCCACAGCCCCAATGGCGCTGGCATTCCTAGCCAGTACCCACGCCTGAGTGGTCAACATGCAGATTACACGTCTACCCAGTTGACCGCTTTTCGTGACGGTGCTCGCAAAAACAGCGTTCAAATGGCGCAAGTGGCGGCCAAGTTGAACGACCGTGAAATCAAAGCAGTGTCAGATTACATCGCAGGATTGCGCTGATCTGTGCCTGCGCTGCGCCTTTCAAACCGCGTCAGCATGCTGTTCGGGTGAACTAAAGTCCCTAATCCCAGCCTAACGAGGGCGGAACCCAAACACCGGGTGCCGCCCTTTTTTTATCAGTGTCGATAGCGCATCTCTCTTCTGCATGTCAGTTTCTACCCAAGGCCTCAACATCGCAAGTCGCTCCACCGCCATCAGGCTCGGTGTTGAATTGCTGTCGTCAATGCGATTTGCAATTTCTTTGCTGACGTTGATTTGCATCGCCTCGGTGATCGGAACGATCCTCAAGCAAAACGAACCGCAAGGCAATTACGTCAATCAATTTGGCCCCTTTTGGGCGGAGGTGTTTGGTGCTGCCAGTCTGACATCGGTCTACAGCGCTTGGTGGTTTTTGCTGATTCTTGCGTTTTTGGTGACGAGCACCTCGCTTTGTGTGATGCGTAACACCCCCAAAATCTTGGCTGATTTGAAGACTTTCAAAGAGGGGATGCGCGAGCAGAGTTTGAAGGCTTTTGGTTTGCGTGCCGAGGCCTTGGTTGACGGTACGCCGGCCCATGCTGCTCAGCGTATCGGTCATGCCCTGGTGGGGGCCGGGTGGAAAGTGAAGTTGCAACGGCGTGAGCAGGGCGCTGCAGAGGGGTGGATGTTGGCCGCTAAAGCAGGCGCTGCCAACAAGTTGGGCTACATTGCCGCGCACAGCGCCATTGTGTTGATTTGCATTGGTGGCTTGTTTGATGGTGACCTGATGGTTCGCGCCCAAATGCTGTTTAACGGCAAAACGCCCTTCTCAGGTGGCGGCATGATTGCTGATGTGAAGTCTGAGCATCGGTTGGCCTCCAACAATCCCACATTTCGGGGCAACTTGATGGTGGCAGAGGGTACGCAATCAAACATTGCCATCCTCAATCAACCCCAAGGGATCTTGCTGCAAGAGTTGCCTTTTGCGATTGAGCTTAAAAAGTTTGTCGTCGAACACTATTCCACAGGCATGCCGAAGTTGTTTGCCAGCGATGTCATCATCCACGACCTTGAGTCTGGTGCCAAGATTCCGCAACGCATTGAGGTGAATCACCCTGGCAGCTACAAAGGCGTTGAAATCTACCAATCCAGTTTTGACGATGGTGGGTCTGCGGTGACCTTGCAGGCAGTGCCCATGACGGCAGGGGGAAAGCCGTTCAGCATCGACGGGGTCATTGGTGGGAGTGCAGAGTTGGCCCGACAGGATGGTTTAAGCAAGGAAAAACTCACCTTGGAATTCACCGGTCTGCGTGTGATCAACGTGGAAAACTTTGCGGGATCAAGCGCAGGCGGCGTCGATGTGCGCAAAGTCGATTTGCGTGAGTCGGTTGAATCTCGCCTTGGCGCTGCCAATAAATTGGTCACCAAGAAGGAGCTGCGCAATGTGGGGCCGAGCATTGGTTACAAATTGCGTGACGGTGCTGGGCAAGCCAAGGAGTTCAACAATTACATGCTGCCCGTCGACACGGGTGATGGGCATCCGGTCTATCTGCTGGGCGCTCGGGAAACACCTTCTGAGCCCTTCCGTTACCTCAGAATCCCTGCAGACGAGCAGGGTGGCCTGGATGGGTTTTCTAGCCTCCATTCGGCCCTGGCAAATGCACAGATGCGGGCTGCCGCCGTCAATCGCTATGTGGCCCGTGCAACTGATGCTCGCAAACCTGAGTTGGTTCAGCAGTTGGCGGCTTCTACCGGCCGTGCGTTAGATCTTTTTGCGGGGGCTGCGGGCGCTGACCAAGCTGATCTTCCGAAGTCCAGTGGGCTGCAGGCCGTGTCTGAATTTTTGGAAAGCCGGGTGCCCGAAGCAGAACGTCAACGCGCTGGAGAAGTCATTGTGCGTCTGCTCAATGGTGTGATGTTGGAGTTGATGCAGTTGGACCGTCTGCAACGCAAATTGCCACCGTTGCCCGAGGATGACAAGACTTTGGCGTTGACCTCGCAAATGATGTTGGCGTTGAGTGATGCACCGTTTTACCCTGCGCCGGTGATCTTCATGCTCAAAGATTTCAAGCAATTGCAAGCCAGTGTGTTTCAAGTGGCGCGCGCACCCGGCAAATACTTGGTTTATTTGGGTTGCGCGTTGCTGATTGTGGGTATCTTTGCGATGCTCTACGTGCGTGAACGACGGATATGGATTTGGTTCACTCCAGCCACTGGACCTGCAGGCTCTGAAGGCGATGCTGGCCAGATGTCAAACGCTTTGATGGCTTTGTCCACCAATCGAAAAACAATGGACAGTGACAAAGAGTTTGACCATTTGAGAGCCAGACTTTTTGGCGACAACACACCCAGGAGCAAGGCATGAACGCGGCGACCCAACAGCATGATTCGATCTCTGTCAGTTCTTCAAATGCCGATTCGTTCGTGTTGAATGAATCCTACTTTTCGCGCCGAAACGCCGTGGATTGGTTGTTTGCTGCGCTGGTACTTTTGGGCGGCCTGTTTGCTTTTTTCCGTTACGCCGACGCGATGGATGGGTACGAAAAAGGCATTTTGCTGTGCACCATTCCGGCCGCTATCACCCTGGGGTGGTTCTGGCGACCTTTGCGTGCGCTGATGGTATTGGTGGCTTGCGTTTCTTTGGCAAGCGTCTTTGCATACCAAGGTGATTTGGCTCAATCTGAGCAGGTGTTTGTGCTCAAGTACTTCTTGTCCAGCCAATCTGCCATTTTGTGGATGAGCGTGCTGTTCTTCATGAGCACGGTGTTCTATTGGATGGGCATGTTTGCCAGGGCTGAGAGCACCACCATGGAGCTGATCGGGTCTCGCATTGCGTGGGTTGCCGTGGCCATGGCGTTGATTGGCACCATGGTGCGCTGGTACGAAAGCTACCTGATTGGCGCGGATGTTGGGCACATTCCTGTCAGCAACCTCTATGAAGTGTTTGTCTTGTTTTGTTGGATGACGGCGGGCTTTTACCTCTATTTTGAGTCTGTGTACAAAACACGGGCGATGGGTGCTTTTGTCATGTTGGTGGTCAGCGCAGCGGTGGGCTTCTTGCTGTGGTACACCGTTGTTCGCGAGGCGCACGAGATCCAACCGTTGGTTCCGGCTTTGAAAAGTTGGTGGATGAAGCTGCATGTGCCAGCCAACTTCATTGGGTACGGGACTTTTGCGTTGGCTGCCATGGTGTCTTTCGCTTATCTGATCAAACAGCAGGCACAAGAAACACGGTGGCACAAACTTGCACCACTTTGGTTGTTGGGGATTGCCTTGTGTTTTGTGCCAATCGCATTTCGCAAAACAGTGGCAGAAGCCGGTGGCAGTTACTGGCTAGGGTATGCCGCTGTGGCTGCGGTGATTGCTGCAGGCATCTTGGCTGGGCGTCAGCGCATTGCGTTGAAACTGCCCTCCACCGAGATCCTTGACGATGTCATGTACAAGTCGATTGCGGTTGGTTTCGCCTTTTTCACGATTGCCACTGTACTCGGGGCATTGTGGGCTGCAGAGGCCTGGGGTGGCTATTGGAGCTGGGACCCCAAAGAAACCTGGGCCTTGATTGTTTGGTTGAACTACGCTGCATGGCTGCACATGCGGTTGATGAAAGGCTTGCGTGGCACCGTGGCGGCTTGGTGGGCGCTTGCAGGTTTGGCTGTCACGACTTTTGCTTTCATTGGTGTGAACATGTTCCTCAGTGGTTTGCACAGTTATGGCACCCTGTGATCGTCAGCGGTAAGAAAAGCGTTACCGCGGCGACTGAGTCTTCAATCGTGTATTTCGTCTTGGAGTCTTTTGTATGTTGATCAAGTCCAATGCCAATGGCTATGCCCTTCTCACTGACAGCGAGGTCACGCCGCGTTCCGCTTACGAGTCACGCCGGGATTGGCTGAAATGGATGGCCGGAGGCGTCGCCGGCACCACATTGTCTGCATGGGCTTCCCGAGAAGCACATGCCCAGACCGTTCGTCCTCAAAAGCTTGCGCCACTGCCAAGCGTGCGTACGGCGGTGTTGGGTGGCATGACCATGGAAAAGGTCACCGATTACAAAGATGCCAGCACGTACAACAATTTTTATGAGTTTGGCACAGACAAGTCAGATCCTGCCAAGAATGCCCACACCTTGAAGACATCTCCGTGGACAGTCGAGGTCGAGGGGTTGGTGAAAAAACCTGCCAAATACACTTTGGAAGACTTGCTCAAGTTGAGTGCGCAAGAGGAGCGCATTTACCGTCTGCGTTGTGTGGAGGGTTGGTCCATGGTGGTGCCGTGGATCGGATATTCGCTGAGAGAGCTGATCAAAAAGGTAGAACCTTTGGGTGGCGCGAAGTATGTTGAATTCGTCACGCAAGCGGACCCCAAGACCATGCCTTTCGTCGGCTCTCGCGTGCTCGATTGGCCCTATGTTGAAGGCTTGCGCCTCGATGAGGCGATGCACCCCCTGACCTTGTTGAGTTTCGGCATGTATGGTGAGGTTTTGCCGAACCAAAGTGGGGCGCCCGTTCGTCTTGTCGTCCCCTGGAAGTATGGTTTCAAGAGTGGCAAGAGTCTGGTCAAGATTCGTTTCACAGACAAACTGCCCGTGACGGCTTGGAACAAGGCTGCACCACAGGAGTATGGGTTTTATTCCAATGTGAACCCAGACGTAGACCACCCACGCTGGAGTCAGGCGACTGAGCGGCGAATCGGAGAGGATGGGTTGTTTGCTAAAAAGCGAAAAACCTTGATGTTCAATGGTTATGAGGCCCAAGTGGGTCAACTCTATGCCGGCATGGATTTGAGTAAAAACTTTTGATCTGTGCGCCGTTGTGCGTAAATTATTCTTGAGCAGGGCCGCGAAGCCCGTTGTGTTCATCTTGGCGATGCTGCCACTGGTGTGGCTGCTGTGGGGTGCGTTCTCAAGCGGTTTGGGCGCCAATCCTGCGGAGTACCTGATCCGATCGACGGGGGATTGGACCCTGCGCATGTTGTGCGTGGTTCTGGCCGTGACACCTTTGCGGCGATGGACCCATACACCTGCGCTCGCCAGATTTCGTCGAATGCTGGGGCTGTTTGTCTTTCTCTACGTGTGTCTGCACCTGCTGTCGTACAGCTGGTTTGACATGGGTTTTGATGTCGTGGAGATCACGAATGACGTGGCCAAACGCCCATTCATTTTCGTGGGACTCTTGGCATTCGTCGTGTTAACACCATTGGCCTTGACGTCGTTCAATCGAGCTGCCAAGTGGCTGGGTGCTGCACGATGGCGGCGCTTGCACCAGAGCGTGTATGTTGTGCCCTTGCTGGCCATCCTTCATTTCTTTTGGATGAGGGCTGGTAAGCACAATTTTGACGAAGTGTTGGTGTACGCGTTGGTGTTTGTTGTTCTGCTCGGGTGGCGAGCAGTTGATCGATTTTCCAAGTAACGAACGCTTTCAGGTCGTTTTGAGGTCAATTGGCAACGCGGGGATTTGGTAGTTTCGGTCATCGAACAAATCGATTCCACACCTCAAGGATTCCGCCCAATCGTAAAACTCGTGAACAGCCTGGTGCCCCGATATGGGCGCCCCGTGCTGGGGTACCAACATGTTGACATCAAGTTGCCGAGCCATTTGAACCCAAAGTTTCAGGATTTTGTTTGTAAGCGTCCGGCCAACCCCATCTTGAATTGACTTCCCTTGTCTCGCAAGATAGTGTGCACGCAACAGATCGTGCACACCATGCTCAAAGACTCAGAGATTTCCAGACACACAACCCGGCGCAGTCATCGAACTTACACGCGAGAGTTCAAGGCCCAGTTGG
>CAZHDP010000156.1:0-7551 GCA_964531605.1 uncultured Burkholderiaceae bacterium
ATGCCGGTGGTGCTGTGGGCGCTGCGCTGGGGGCTTACCATTTGGCATGTGGCGGCGCGCGTGCAAGCCGCGCGAGCTTGGGCCACCGGGATGCGATGAAGGGGGCCTATTTGGGGCCGTCTTATGACACGCCCGATATCGAGCGTCGACTGCGGGATGTGGGTGCGGTGTTCGCCACAGTTTCAGACGAGGCGTTGGTAGAGATCACTGCGCAGGCCTTGGCAGACGGAAAAGCCGTCGGTTGGCATCAGGGGCGCATGGAGTTTGGCCCACGTGCTTTGGGTGGACGCTCCATCATTGCTGACCCTCGCTCCCCAGCGGTGCAAAAGCAATTGAACCTCAAAGTCAAATACCGGGAGTCTTTTCGACCTTTCGCGCCCAGTGTGCTGCGAGAGGATGTCAGCGAGTGGTTCGACATACAGTCTGACAGCCCGTACATGCTCTTGGTGGCCGATGTCCACAAATCGCAGCAAATGCCCATGACTGCTGAACAAAAGGCACTCTTTGGGATTGAGAAACTCAATGTTCCGCGCTCAACCTTGCCTGCCGTGACCCATGTGGACTATTCGGCGCGCATCCAGACTGTGCATGCAGATACCAATCCGCGCTACCACGCTTTGATTTCTCGTTTCAAAGCGCTGACCGGTTGCCCGGTGTTGGTGAACACCTCGTTCAATGTGCGTGGCGAGCCGATTGTGTCCACGCCTGAAGACGCCTTTCACTGCCTGATGGGGACCGAGATTGAGTTTTTGGCCGTGGGCAACTGCATTTTGCGCAAGGAAGAACAAAACCCTGCGTTGAGGCAGGACTACACCACGAAATACGAACTGGATTGAACGGCAGGACGGGACGCTCGCGCATGAAGAAATCACTGATCGCCTTGTTCTGCGGGTGTGCGTTGGCGGCCTGCGTTGCATGGTGGGGTTACAGCACGCGCCATTTTGGCGGCTTGGTATTGGCTTTGTGCGTGTTGTTGGCAGGCATGGCTGTGGCATTGCCTCGCCTGCGTGGCGGTCTTACGGCTTTGACCTCTTTGTTGCTGGGGATTGCCCTTGTGGAGTTCGGTCTGGGGTTGTTGCAACGGGATGCCGCTGCGACCCATTTTGATCAGCACTCAGACTACGTTCGGCACTATTGGACCCATACGGACATCGGAGCCTTGCCTCGGCCAGGGCAACACGGCACACGCAAACTGACCTCCACTGGGGAAGTGATTTACGATGCCCGCTACACCATTGGTGACGATGGCTTTCGTGTCACCCCCAAACCCGATCTGCCCCCAATACGACGGGTCAACCTGATGGGGTGTTCCGTCGCCTTCGGTGAGGGCTTGAACGATGACCAGACTGTGGCGTACCACATGCAAAAGCGGTTGCCAGGCACGCAATTCAAAAGCTTTGCTATCCATGGCTACGGCATGCACCAAGCGCTGGCGATATTGGAGAGCGGGCGTGACACCCGAGGCCAGGTCAACCTGCTGCTAACAGCACCTTGGCATGCCGAACGCTCAGCCTGCGTGCCCGCCTTCGCTTTGGGCTCGCCCAGGTATCGATTGAACGCCGATGGCCATGTGACGCGTGACGGTGTGTGTGGGGGGATTGAGTACTACCCGTTGTCTCGTCTCTTGAGTCTGTCGAAAATCTACACGCTGATCAAATCTGTCACCGCACAGCGGCAAGGGCAAGATCCGCAGATTGACCTCTATTTGGGTTTGATTCGCCGCATCGTTGCGCTGTCCACGGAGCGACAACAAACGGCCGTGGTGGCGTACATGCGAGCCCAGGAAAACTGGTTCACTGGACGTTACGACAACGCCAAAGTCATTGCAGCCCTTCAAGCCATGGGCGTTGACGTGGTGGACGTGACACTGGCGCCTCGGGCCGAGGATGTCGATCCTTCATTCCATCTCCACCCCCTGGATGAACACCCTTCTGCCAAGGCGAGCGAGGCCGGCGCTGCGCTGTTGGCCAGCCCCTTGAGGCGTGCACTTCGCCTGCCCAGCGATCTGGCCGCACGGCCGCAATGACGTGGTCAGGAGGCGGTTGTGTTGGCTTGCCCAAACGCCGTCAATGTCGCCAGTGGTGTGTAGTCACCTGATCGTTTTTCTTTCATCGCGGTCACGGCCTCGCGCACATGGGCGTTACTCCAGATGGCACCCTGTATCCATCCCATTTGTTTGAGGGCATCTTCCACGCTGTGGTCGCGGGCATAGTGGATCACTTGCTTGGTGCCCCAAATCGCGACCGGTGGTTTGGTCGCAATCTCACGTGCGCATTGCAGGGCTGCTGCCACCATGGCTTCGGGCGTGTCAAACACCTCGTTCACCAAGCCATACGCCAGGGCCTTGGTGGCGGGCAGGCGTCGGCCGGTGTAGGCCAACTCTTTCACCACGCCCAGGGGCACGAGTTTGGGCAGTCGCTGCAAGGTGCCCACGTCAGCCACCATGCCGATGTTGATTTCCTGGATGCAAAAGAAAGCATCGGTGGTGGCGTAACGGATGCAACACGCGGTCACCATGTCCACCGCGCCGCCGATGCAGCCGCCTTGGATGGCCACAATCACAGGGATGCGCAGGGTCTCCAGCTTGGTGAACGTGGCCTGCAAAGCTGTCAGCATGTCAAAAATGGCCGCACGCCCTTCGGCGCTCTGGTCGTCCATCGTGATGCCCCCGGCAAAGGTCTCCAGTGCCATGCCCGCGCTGAAATGCTTGCCGGTACTCGAAATCACCAGCGCACGGGCCGTGTTGCCTTTGTGCAGCAGGCTCAACGTGTCATCCAGCTCTTGCCAGAACACGGGCCCCATGGTGTTGAAGGCTTCAGGCCGGTTGAGCACCAAGTGGGCGACGTGCTGGTCTGTGGTCAGTGAAAAGCATTGCATGGGCATCTCTTTCTCAAACAAAGGGGAACGCGAAGACTTTACTGTGCTTGCTTCTCCGTTCAAGGCACCTTGGCGTCAGCATGGTGAACGCCAAACCAGGGGCGCAAACTCGCAAAGGGTCTGACCATGCGAAAGGCCATGTAACTCAACACCAAGGTCGCGATCAACAGTGTGGGGCCTTCTTGCCATGGCAACCAGCCCAGCGGCAACAGCCATTGGCTCAACCCAATCAAGATGGTCTGGTGGAACACGCAGACCGGAAACACCGCATCACTCAAATGCTGCCGCCAGGGGTGGTCATGGTTCAGGCAGTGCTAGGCAAATCCAAAAGCGGCGACCAGCGCAGCCCATTGCAAAGCCGCCACCACGGCGTGACCGCTCCATCCCGCTGGACGCGTACCGCCCAACGTGGCCCAGCACATCACGGCGGCGACCAATGTTGGACCACTTGCCAATACGCCTGTGGTGGCACCACCAACACCACGCCACACAACAAGGGCAGCAGCAACTGCAGTGATCGTCGCCGCCCCGGAAATCATGAACAGCAAACTCATGCGCCAGGGCTCGGTCAGCTTCATCCACGGTTCAAGGGCATGGCTGGCAAATGGGCTTTTGACGTGGAAGTCCCACGTCACGTAGTACATGCCGACGTGGTACGCGATCAGCACCATCAAGGCAATGATGTGCAGCCAGTCCAGGAAGAACAGTCGCTCCGACTTTCGCTTGACCTGACGCCATGTCATGCCAAGGGTATGGTGAGGTTGATTGAACTTATCAAACATCTGGCTCCAACTTGCCGATACAAGCTGGGGCGCAAGTACTCAATGCTTTTGCGGAAATGCTACCTCTGCTCGGCCACAGTGTGCTGGATTGTCTGCGCCCAATCGCTCCGCTTGGCATTCAGCGGACGCATCCGTTGACAGGGCGTCAGTCGGAACATGCACCGTGACAGTCAGTGCCGGGACAAAGGCATTGTGTGGTGAGGCCATAGATGCAAGTTGTGCATTTGCAACCGCGGGCGTGGGCGCCTCTTGGTGCGCCGCGATTTGCTGTGCAGTGACCACAGCCCGAGGGCCCTCAGTCCAAGCTACGTCAACCCACAAGAGTGCGCGTTGCTGCGTGCTAGCAGGGCGGGGCGGTGCCTCAGACTCGCACCACCAGGCGATGGACAGAGAAAGATGCAAGGCCAACGACCCCACCCCACCAGCAAGGTATCGCGTACCCAAACAGCCCCGAGTCGTCAAATCAAAATGACCCGAACAATCCGCCGCTGACGGTTTGCTGGCGTCCAAGTGCATCAAACGCCCGGGTAAGCTGTGCACGCAGTGCACCAGCACCATCCTTGCGCTGCTCGGCAATGCGGTTGCCTGCGTTGTCCAGTGTGTAGTCAACGCGATTGCCCTGGTTGTCGGCCACACTGATCAGCCGCTGGGCACTGTCGTAGCCGTGGTCTAGGGTGCTGCCATTCGGCATGGTGATGCGGCTGATATCGCCCCAAGCGGTGTAGGTATACGTGGTGGTCTCAGTCCCCTGGCTGAGCGACGTCAGTCGCTGGCGTGCATCGTAGGTCCATGCACTGATAACGCCATTGGGGTCGGTGCTTTGCAGCACGTTGCCTGCACCGTTGTACTGCGTGTAGAGCGTGGTGTGCCCCATGGCATTGGTCGCACTTTGAAGGTCACCCCGTGTGTGGGCGCTCGTGGTGTCGGTGTAATAGGTGTAACTGTTGGTGCGGTTGAGGGGGTTGGTTTCTGTCAGCACCTGCGCGTCCGCGTTGTACGTCCAGCGCCATACCCTGGCAGGCACAGCACTTTGCAACGTGGGCGACAGGCCCATGGCGCCATTGGCATCGGCGGTGGCTTGTTCTACACGTTTGCACAACACGGCAATGGGCGCCCCATCCGGCAATTTGGCAGTGGTTGGGGCACAGCTGGCAACGCCATTGCCATTGAAGGGGTCAGGTTGACCGTTGTAAATGTTGGTGGTGACCACGCCAGGCTCTGCCACCTTGGCAGGCAGCGACTGCGTGGGGTGCCATTCGGTGCTGGTGGTGATTTCTGCAGGCTGGTAGGCGGCACGCTTGACGCCGGTCGGCAAGCGTCGGCTCAAATCCCAGGTGTACATCTTGGTGTTGCCCAAAAAATCAGTTTCTGTCTCAATCAATCCCAGTCCATTTTGGTTTCGCCATAGGGCTTCATCGATACCGTGGCCAGTTGCAGCAGACGCACTGGACACCATCACAATGCCAAATTTTTTGCTGTATTGGTATGTCCGCTCCGTGCCTTTGGGATCGGTGATGGCGACGGGATAAGTATCAGATGCGCCATAGCTCACCTGGTAGGAGCCAACGCCTCCCGTCAATTGTGAGTTCACGGCGCGACCTCGGCTGTCATACGCGTAGGTCGAAAAACGAACGCCATTGATACCAATGCCCGTGAGTGCACTGGGAAACACGGTGTTGTCGTAGTAAAAATTGCGGCTGTTGCCATCAGGGTATGCCACGTTGAGCAGTCGCCCGGTGGTATCGAAGGTGTAATTGATGGCCCTGCCATCTGGCATCAATGCCTGAGTCAATTCCCCAGTGCCATCGTAGGTGAACTGCATCGACTTGCCAAAATGGTTGGTCACGCTTACTGGCTTGTGATTGCTGCCCATGACGTAAGTGTTGGCCCAGCCATTGCGCTCAGTCACTGTGGTCAAGTCGCCTTGCAACGTGAAGGCATAGGTCCTTTGATCTGGTGTGACATAGAAAAAACCCGAATCAGTTTTTTGCAGCGATCCGCCATGCCCTTGGGCAAGCCAGCCGGAGCCTCCGTCATCTGTAAATTCAATTAACTCATTGGCCCCAAACTCAACAGATACTTTGGCCGGCGCAATAGGCTCACCATTGAAGAGACAAGGCACCGATGTTGCATAGTATTTGAATATGCCAATCGCGCCAGGATTCGTCAAATTCGGCGATGGCCATTTGCCAGGGACTGGTGACGCAGGCGGTAATGGTCGTGCTTGGTAACTCAGCCTAGGCAAGTTCACATGGTTCAATCGCCACTCGCCATTGGCAGGCACTGAAGGTGATGTTGGACTGCTGACGTAGTGCCTGGCCAATGTGATCCCGTGGGGGGCATGTTGCCCGTGGTCGACCTCATCTCGTACTTTGCTTGCCAACGCTGGAACGATTGGGTTGGGAGTGAACAGGCCTGCCCTGTTGCCCGCCTGGCCTGCTCGTGTTGGTTCCGCTGGGCAAATGTTCGGAATAGAAAGATTTCGCGTACGCTCGTAGACGCAAAAAATTTTCCCGCTATTGGCGTCGGAATATTGACCACCGTTTTGACAGGCAACTTCTCTACTCGCGAGAATGGCGAAACCACCCGTATGACCGCCTCCTATGCACCCGAGCTCCGGATTAATGTATCCCGATTTAGTGCCGACGGTACGCATGAATTTAGTTAAATAGAAACCGCCAATGTAATCAGTGCCTTCTAAACTCTCTGCGTCTCCTACTTCGAAGTTGATATTGCATGCGTCGGTATGCGCAAAGTAGAGTTCGATGCCGTGATGAATCGCATCGTTTTCGTTAAAAAAGGGTCCCCCGCCCATCGTGTTGACAAAAGACCATTGCCCTACATTGTTGGGTACTGTTTCACAAACCTCGTAAGGCGCGTTCGGCGCATTTGGCGAGACGCAAACAGTGTCCATAGCGGTCTGCGCTATCGCATCGCTACTGAACCATACAGCGCATGCCATCACCATGGCTAACAATGCGGCGCAACGCGCCAGGCCCTTTGGCCGATGAATACGGATCATGTGCAGTCCTCCCTGTGTTTACCATGGCGCCACGGGGTGCTGTGTGAGCGCAGCTTGCAGGTCGATGTGGTCTCGACCTTGTCAAAATTTTAAGCAGCGATACCCTGTTTGTGCCACTTCAAAATCAGGCAATATTCACATTTGAAAGTTGTCTTCGGTTTTGTTAGCCTTGGGCGGTCAGAGTCAATGAATTGCTGAAAAAATGCCTGCGAGCCATGTGCTCTGGTGCATACAAAAAATCACAAGTCAGTACTGAGGGAGCCCAGCATGTCCAGCCATCCACACCACGTTCAAAGCGGCACACGCTTCAACGCGCTGGCGGTCCAGTTCTTGCTGGTGCTCAGCCTGTGCAGTGCGTCAATGGCCCACGCCCTCACCAGCACCGTTGCCACACTGAGCCTCACCACGGCAAGCGTCAGCGTCAACCAAGCCACCACACTCACGGTAGCGGTCACTCCTGCCGCGGCCACAGGCACCATGGCCTTCAAAGACGGCACCACGGTGCTGGGCACCCGCACCGTGAGCGCTGGCGTTGCCAAACTGCCCACCAGCTTTGCCACCTTGGGTGCCCACAGCATCAGTGCGGTCTACAGTGGCGACACCCTCTACGCCACCAGCACCTCTGCCGCTAAAACCCAAACCGTGGCTGCGATCAAAACCACCACCACCCTCAGCACCTCGGTGGCCAGCACCGCTGCGGGGCAGACCACCACCCTGAGCGCTGCGGTCACCGCCTCCAGCGCCAACCCGGCCAACGGGACACTGGCTGGCACCGTCACCTTCAAAGACGGTGCGACCATCCTGGGCACCAGCACCCTGGGTACGCTGACCACCACCACCACCACCACCACCACCACCACATCCACCAGC
>CAZHDP010000157.1:0-5481 GCA_964531605.1 uncultured Burkholderiaceae bacterium
GAGCATTTGTTGCAGTTTGCCGTGATGGGGTCCGCGTTGATTGCGGTGCTCAATGGCAATGACAATGCGTCCGTGGGTTTGCTTAACATCGGCGAAGAAGTCATCAAAGGCAATGAAAACATCAAGAAAAGCGCGCTTTTGCTGCGAGCTGCGGGTGATGCGGGTGATCTGAACTTCTACGGTAACGTGGAAGGTAATGACATTTTCAAAGGCACCACCGAGATCGTGGTGTGTGACGGCTTTGTCGGCAATGTGGCACTCAAAGCTGGGGAAGGTGTCGCGACGATGATTGTTGACTTCTTGAAGGCTGAGTTTTCTCGCAACATCTTCACCAAAACTGCGGCAATTGTTGCTTATCCGGTGTTATCTGCGCTTAAAAAGCGCGTGGACTATCGTCGTTACAACGGTGTTCCCTTGCTGGGTTTGCGGGGCTTGGTCTTGAAAAGCCACGGCTCAGCGGATGCCTTTGCTTTTGAGCAAGCCTTGAACCGGGCGTATGATGCAGCCCGGAACAATCTGCTGGACAAGGTTCAGGCTCGAATTGCCCACGCCGCACCCTTCTTGGTTGCCGCCGCGCAAACGCCTGCTCCCACCGGCCCCCTTTAATCAGCCACAATTTTTGGTTGCGCACGGCGCCTCCCTGGTGGCCGCAACTGCGACAAGACAATGAGACGCTACTCCCGCATCACTGGCACTGGCAGCTACTTGCCGCCCCGTCGACTGACCAATGCTGACCTTGCTGCTGAGTTGGCCACCAAAGGGGTCGAAACCAGTGACGAGTGGATCGTAGAACGCACAGGCATCCGTGCCCGTCACTTTGCGGCGCCTGACGTCTGTTCGAGTGACTTGGGTCTCGAAGCGGCCAAGCGTGCGCTTGAGGCTGCTGGCGTCGATGCCAAAGACCTTGACCTGATCATTGTGGCCACATCGACACCAGACATGGTGTTCCCTTCTACTGCTTGCATCTTGCAGCATAAATTGGGTTCGGCTGGTGGCGCCGCTTTTGATGTGCAGGCCGTTTGCAGTGGCTTTGTCTATGCATTGACGGTAGCCGATGCCCTGATACAGACCGGTGCCGCCAGCAAAGCCCTGGTGGTCGGTGCTGAGGTGTTCTCGCGCATCCTGGATTTCAAAGACCGCACCACCTGCGTGCTGTTTGGCGATGGTGCCGGTGCCGTGGTGCTAGAGGCCTGCGAGCACGATGGCTCTGGGCCGGGCATTTTGTCCAGTGATCTGCACGCCGATGGCAAACATGTGGGGATTTTGTGCGTGCCTGGTCATGTGTCTGGCGGTGAGATCTTGGGCAGTCCCTTGTTGACCATGGACGGCCAGGCTGTGTTCAAGTTGGCCGTGGGTGTTCTGGAAGATGCTGCCCGTACCGCCTTGGCCAAAGTCGGTAAAACGACCGATGACATTGACTGGTTGGTGCCTCACCAGGCCAACATCCGCATCATGCAAAGCACCGCGAAGCGGCTGAAATTGCCGCTGGACAAGGTGATCGTCACGGTAGACCAGCACGGCAACACGTCGGCTGCATCGATTCCGCTGGCGCTTGACACGGGTGTGAGGCAGGGCCGCATTCAACCCGGTGACACCCTGATGCTGGAAGGCGTGGGTGGTGGTTTCACTTGGGGCGCAGTCCTGGTGAAGTATTGATTTTTCTTGCAAGCATTGAGCCCGACATGTCCAAGTTCGCATTTGTATTCCCAGGTCAAGGTTCGCAGTCTGTTGGCATGCTGGACGCCTGGGGCGATCACCCGGTCGTGACACAGACCCTGCAAGAGGCTTCCGACGCTTTGGGCGAAGACCTTGCCAAATTGATCCACGAAGGGCCCAAAGAAACATTGGCATTGACCACCAACACCCAGCCGGTGATGTTGGTGGCTGCCGTGGCTGCCTACCGTGTCTGGATGGCTGAGACGGGTATTGCGCCAGCTGCGGTGGCGGGGCATTCCCTGGGGGAATATTCTGCTTTGGTCGCGTCTGGGGTGTTGACCCTGGCGCAGGCTGTGCCACTGGTGCGATTTCGGGCCGCTGCCATGCAAGAGGCTGTTCCGGTTGGCACCGGCGCAATGGCTGCGATCTTGGGCCTGGATGCCGCCAAGGTGGTGGAGGGCTGTGCGCAAGTTCAGGCAGGTTTTGGCCCAGGCTCTTTGGAGTCCGTAGAGGCCGCGAATTTCAATGACCCTGCCCAGACGGTGATTTCAGGCACCAAGGCGGGTGTCGAGAAGGCCTGTGAGGTGCTCAAGGCCATGGGTGCGAAACGCGCCTTGCTGTTACCCGTGTCCGCCCCTTTTCATTCGTGTTTGATGAAGCCTGCAGCAGAAAAGTTGCGAGAAAAGTTGGCCGCGATCAGCTTGGCAACCCCTCAAATCCCGGTGATCAACAACATCGATGTCACCACAGAGGCCGATGCAGACCGCATTCGCGACGCCCTGTACCGTCAAGCTTTTGGTCCTGTGCGCTGGGTGGAGTGTGTGCAAGCCATCAAAGCCCAAGGCGTGACGACTTTGGTTGAGTGTGGCCCAGGCAAAGTGTTGGCTGGCATGTGCAAGCGCATCGATGCCGAACTCACTGGTCTGGCGCTATTCGATCCTGCAACCTTGCAAGACGCCAAAGCTGCAGTTCTTTGAACCGCTGAACATTCCGCATCTTCTGATTTTTGCCCCGAGCATCTTCCATGAGCGACACACACAACGACGTGAAATTTGAAGGCCAAGTGGCTTTGGTGACGGGCGCTTCCCGTGGCATCGGTGCCTCGATTGCACAAGAACTGGCGGCGCGCGGCCTGATCGTGATCGGTACGGCCACCAGCGATGAAGGTGCCGCCAAGATCAGTGCTGCATTGGCGCAAGTGCCAGGTGCCTCTGCACAGTGCCGTGGCGCCAACCTCAATGTCAACGATGCCAGTGCTGCTGACGCACTGATCGACGGCGTGGTCAAGGCTCACGGTGGCCTCGATGTGTTGGTCAACAACGCGGGCATCACCCGCGATGGTCTGGCCATGCGCATGAAAGACGATGATTGGGATGCCGTGCTCGACACCAACCTCAAAGCGGTATTTCGCATGAGCCGAGCAGTGATGCGCCCGATGATGAAGCAGCGATATGGCCGCATTGTGAACATCACGTCTGTCGTCGGTGCATCTGGTAACCCAGGCCAGGCCAATTACGCTGCTGCCAAGGCAGGCGTCGCTGGCATGACGCGTGGTTTGGCCAGAGAACTGGCCAGCCGCAACATCACCGTGAATTGTGTGGCCCCCGGTTTTATCGAAACCGACATGACCGCCAATTTGCCACAAGCGCAGCAACAAGCGCTGCTGACCCAGATACCACTGGGTCAACTGGGTCGCCCGAAGGACATCGCTTACGCGGTGGCTTATTTGGCGAGTCCGCAGGCCGCTTATGTCACGGGGCAGGAACTGCACGTGAACGGCGGAATGTACATGTCTTGACCGCTTTTAGAGTTTGCACTCCAGCGCGGTTAAAATCATCAAATTATTCACAACCCTTTGAGGGAACCATGAGCGATATCGAAGCACGTGTCAAAAAAATCATTGCCGAACAACTCGGCGTTGAAGAGTCCCAAGTGACCAATGAAAAGGCTTTTGTTGCCGATCTGGGTGCAGACTCCCTCGACACCGTGGAATTGGTGATGGCCCTGGAAGATGAGTTCGGCATCGAAATCCCCGATGAAGACGCCGAAAAAATCACCACGGTGCAAAACGCCATCGACTACGCGAACACCCATCAGAAAGCGTGATGAGTCGGCGCCGCGTTGTCGTTACCGGTCTAGGCTGTGTCAGCCCCGTGGGCAACACGGTGGCCGACAGCTGGGCCAGCCTGTTGGCTGGCAAGTCAGGCATTGGACCCATCACTGCGTTTGATGCCAGCACTTTTGCCTGCAAATTTGCAGGTGAAGTCAAAGGCTTCAACATCGCGGACTACATCCCAGAAAAAGAAGCGCGTCACATGGACCGCTTCATCCATCTGGGGTTGGCAGCGGCTTGTCAGGCGGTGGTTGACAGTGGTTTGCCCACTGGCGACGCACTGACCGACGACGTTGCCACACGCATTGGGTGCAACATCGGGGCCGGCATTGGTGGCTTGCCGATGATCGAGCAAACCCACGGCGAATTCATGGCACGCGGTGCGCGGCGAATTTCTCCGTTTTTTGTGCCTGCTTCCATCATCAACATGATCTCAGGTCATGTGTCGATCAAGTACGGCTTCAAAGGCCCGAACTTGGCTGTGGTGACCGCCTGTACCACCGGTTTGCATGCCATCGGACAAAGCGCTCGGATGATTGAATACGGCGATTGCGATGT
Source organism: uncultured Burkholderiaceae bacterium (assembly GCA_964531605.1). Classification (GTDB taxonomy): domain Bacteria; phylum Pseudomonadota; class Gammaproteobacteria; order Burkholderiales; family Burkholderiaceae_C; genus Defluviibacillus. The sequence continues at coordinate 4,328 of CAZHDP010000157.1, forward strand.
GATGGTCGCCGGTGGGTCCGAGTGCGCGGTATCGCCTTTGGGCGTTGGTGGTTTCGCCTCCGCACGTGCCTTGAGCACGCGCAACGACGACCCTCAAACCGCGTCTCGCCCCTGGGACAAAGACCGTGATGGTTTTGTGCTGGGTGAGGGTGCAGGCGTGCTGGTGTTGGAAGAGTACGAGCATGCCAAGGCCCGCGGCGCACGCATTTATGCTGAGCTGTCTGGGTTTGGTTTGACCGGAGACGCCTACCACATGACGGCGCCTAATGTCGATGGGCCCAAGCGGTCCATGCAGATGGCGCTGCGCAATGCGGGCATCAATGCCGACCAGGTGGATTACATCAATGCGCATGGCACGTCCACACCGTTGGGTGACACCAACGAAACCAATGCCATCAAAGCGGCATTGGGTGAGGTGGCTGCTCAACGTGTGGTGGTCAACTCGACCAAAAGCATGACGGGACATTTGTTGGGCGGCGCCGGAGGTATTGAGTCCGTCTTTACGGTACTGGCACTGCACCACCAAAAAAGCCCACCGACCATCAACATCTTCAACCAGGACCCCGCGTGTGACCTGGACTACTGTGCCAACACGGCCCGTGACATGAAGATTGATTACGCCGTTAAAAACAACTTTGGGTTTGGCGGCACCAACGGAACCTTGGTCTTCAAGCGGATCTGATCCCGCTCGCTGTCCTGTGCACAACGCCCCACCGGTGACCTGTCCCGTGGGGCGTTCGTCTTTGTGGCTCGCTTTGACCCTGGCTTTGTGGGGTGCTGGCGTGGCTGTGTTGGCTGTTTGGCTGCTCTGGAGTTCGGCATCCCGGCGTTGGTGGCTTCCATTGGCTTTGCTTGTTTTGGTGACAGCCTGGATGGCTTGGCGCTCATGGCGCCGCATGCCTGAGGGCACGTTGGCGTGGCGGGGAGACGTGTGGACGTGGCAGTCCTCCACCGATGCTGAGGCTGTTGCTTTGCACGCATTGACGCTCCACTGGGATGGTCAAACGGTCATGCTGGTTCAGTTGCACCCGCATGGCCGTGGCGCCTTCTGGTCGTGTTTGTCCCGGCGTGCAGACCCACTTCGGTGGCATGGCGTGCGCCGTGCTGTATATTCGCGCGCCAAGGCGAAGCGTGCAGAACGGTCTGCGATTGCT
>CAZHDP010000157.1:5491-7536 GCA_964531605.1 uncultured Burkholderiaceae bacterium
CTTCTGGAAACGCTACCCCTTCATGACCGATGATGCTGCCAACCCGACCGCCTCAGACCAGGCGGTGCCTGTGGTCGACACTGACCAGATGTTGGTCGAACGAACGGTGGCGGGTGACCAGCGTGCCTTCGAATTGCTGGTCATCAAATACCAGCGCCGCATCGAGCGTCTGATTGCCCGCATGGTGCGGGATGTCGACCTGGTCGACGACATCGCACAAGAAACGTTCATCCGCGCCTACCGAGCGCTCCCCAACTTCAGGGGGGAAGCGCAGTTTTACACCTGGTTGTACCGGATTGCCGTCAACACGGCCAAAAAGGCGCTGTTCGATCTGAAGCGAGATCCGCTGGTGTTTGAAGGGGCTTTGCAATCCTCTGACGACGAAGATGAAACTTACCGGCCAAAAACCGAACAAACAAGCACAGAGACGCCCGACATGGTGCTGGCGGCCAAAGAGATTGCGGCCGTGGTGAATGCCGCCATGGACGCTTTGCCTGAGGATTTGCGCCAAGCTTTGACCTTGCGAGAGATCGAAGGTTGGACGTATGAAGAGATCGCCACGACGATGAATTGCCCCATCGGCACCGTGAGGTCTCGGATTTTCAGGGCACGTGAGGCTGTCTCCGCGAAGGTGAAGCCCCTGTTGGAAAACCAGTCGGGCAAAAGATGGTGAAGCATGGACACGATTGAAACAAACCGCCAACACGTATCAAGTCTTGCCGATGGCGCACTGCGAGGTGATGCCTTTGCGAGTGCGGTCCATTTGACCAGCATGACGCCAGATGCCCGCGAAACATGGCACGCCTATCACTTGATCGGCGACGTTTTGCGCTCCAACGATTTGGCCCAGTGCGTGGTGAAACCAGACTTCATGGCACGCTTGCAAACCCGTTTGGCTGCTGAGCCCGTGCATGGGCAAGTCCCTGTGGTGGCTCAAGTGGCTGCGACGGTGGTGGTGGCCCAGACACCTGAAGCCGCCAATGCCTCGGTGTTCCGTTGGAAATTGTTTGCAGGCCTGGCCTCATGTGCTGCTGTGGCAGCGGTGGGCTGGAACCTTTTGGGCAGCGTGGCGCCCTCGGGCTCACCCTCTGGTGCGCAATTGGCTGCAGTTCCCAGCAACGTGATCACGGTGGATGCTGCCAACCCCACCGCAGTGATGATTCGTGATCCCCACCTGGACGCGTTGCTCGCGGCGCACAAACAGTTTGGTGGGACATCCGCCCTTCAAGGGCCCGCTGGGTTCTTGCGCAACGCCACTTTCGAGACCTCTGGGCGATGAAGCGCGTATTTTCAGGGCTTAAAAGAGCCTTACCACATGTCTTTGCTGGATTCATTGCTTCTTTTTTGATAGCAATACCAAGCCATGCGGCAGACCCAGCCGATGGCACTGCCGCGGAAGCAGGGCAACGCTCGGTGGGGGAATGGCTCACACGCATGCATCAGGCCTCAAGCCGCAGGGCCTATGTGGGGACGTTTGTCGTGTCCTCTGCATTGGGGAACCTGTCAACGTCTCGCATTTGGCACGTCTGTGATGGCGAGCAGCAAATGGAGCGCGTCGAATCGTTGAATGGTGTGCCCCGCACCACGCTGCGCCGCAACGAAGATGTCATGACCTTCTTGCCTGGGGCGAAGGTGGCCCGCTCTGAGAAGCGCGAGTCGTTTGGCATGTTCCCCAACCTGTTGCAAGCCGGTGCCTCGTCGATTGCGGAGTTTTACACCGCCAAAGTGGTGGGGCAGGACCGTTCGGCCGGGTTCGATGCCGACGTGGTGGTCATCCAGCCCAAGGACAAACTGCGGTTCGGCTACCGGATCTGGAGCGAAAAGAAAACCGGTTTGGTGTTGAAGTTGCAAACCCTGGACACAGAAGGCCGCGTGATGGAGCAGTCGGCCTTCTCAGAGTTGCAACTGGATGCGCCGGTCAAGATGGAGAAATTGGCCCAGATGATGGCCAACACAGAGGGCTATCGCGTGGAAAAAGTCGATGCCGTTAAAACCACTGCAGCAGCCGAGGGGTGGGCACTGAAAGCCAATGTGCCCGGGTTCAA
>CAZHDP010000158.1:0-7487 GCA_964531605.1 uncultured Burkholderiaceae bacterium
AAAGCCTTTCTCCAAGGCGGCTGAGTAGATGAAGGGCTTGAAGCTTGATCCTGGCTGTCGCCAAGCCTGCGTCACATGGTTGAATTTGTTTTTTTCGAAATCAAATCCACCAACCAAAGAGCGAATGGCGCCATCTCTCGGGTCTATGGCCACGAAGGCGCCCTCTACTTCAGGTAACTGGGTGATTTCCCAAGTGTTTTTCGGCGTACGAACAATGCGAATGATGGCGCCCCGACGGATTTTGATGTTTGCAGCCGCTTTCTCCGACAGTCCTGATTGAACAGGTTTGAGGCCATCGCCAGTGATCTCGATCACTTCGCCGTTTTGGCGAACCGCTTGCACGCTTTTGATCGATGCTTGAAGGACGACGGCAGCCATGACATCTCCGTTGTCCGGGTGCTCAGACAGCGCGTCGTCGATGGCATCTTCCGCCAATTTGGGGTTGCCAGGGATTTCGATGAATTTTTCGGGGCCGCGGTAAATTTGCCGTCGCTCGAAGTCCATGATGCCTTTGCGCAGTGCCCGATAGGCTGCATTTTGGTCATCACTTTTGAGGGTTGTGTAGACATTCAAGCCCCTGGTGTAGGACTCATTGCCGTATTGTGAAAAGATCATTTGTCGCACGGTCTCTGCCACGTGCTCTGCGTGAACTTTGGAGTTGTCGAGACCGCTGCGTACTTTGAGCTCTTGCTTTCTGGCTGCATCCGCTTGCTCTGCCGAGATGAATCCGTTGTCCTCCATCCGATCAATGATGTATTGTTGTCGGGATTTCGCTCTGGCAGGGTTGCTGATGGGGTTATAAGCCGACGGTGCTTTGGGTAAACCGGCCAACATGGCTGCCTCAGCAATAGAGATGTCTTTCAGTGGCTTCCCAAAGTAGATTTCTGAGGCAGCTGCAAACCCGTAGGCTCGATTACCCAAGAAAATCTGGTTCATGTAGATTTCTAGAATACGGTCTTTACTCAGCAGGTGTTCTAGCTTGAACGTCAACAGGATTTCGTAAATTTTTCGGGTGTACGTTTTTTCAGAAGAGAGATAAACGTTGCGCGCAACCTGCATCGTGATCGTGGATGCACCCTGACTTTTGACGCGACCAAGGTTGGCTAAGCCGGCACGCAATACACCCAGGTAGTCAACCCCCCCGTGTTGATAGAACCTGGTGTCTTCGATGGCCAGCACCGCGTCCTTCATCACCTGAGGAATCTGGCCAATTGGTGTGAGGTTTCGCCGTTCTTCACCAAACTCACCGATCAAGGCGCCTTCCGCCGAGTACACCCTCACCGGCAATTTTGGGCTGTAATCGATAAATCTGAGTTGTCCGGCAGATTGGGATAGGCGATGGCCAATGCGATGGTCACCAGCAGCATGATCGATAGCACGCCGGCTAACGCGAGTCCAAGCAGTGCAAGTCCCAGGCGAACGAGCAGGGTCTTCCAGGATGCGGGCTTGGTTTTATCTGGGCTTGTCATGCTGCTGGCGGTTGTCTTGTCGCTCATGGCTTGAGTTTAGTTCGGTCATGTGCAGAAATAGACTTGAAGTACCGATTCAATTGCGCCAATGTTGCACTTGTTACAAATGGAACCGTTAGACTGCCGTTTAGGGTGTTGTTTTGACAACGAACCAAAGTTGGCGTGAGCGCATAAATCTTTACCGAACAAAGGCCTTACTGATAGTATTGAAGTGGATTCTTAAGTTTTGTGATCAGGTCAACGTGGCGCGTCATGCGGTCAACGTCAGTTCAGGGGACAGATTTGTTTGATTTGGGGTCATTGCTCAATCGCGGGCCGGCAGCACTTTTGGGGCTGGATGTCAGTTCGTCCAGTGTCAAGCTTGTGGAGCTGAGTCAAAACAAAGCAGGTCAACTTGTGCTCGAACGATGCGCCATTGAGCCGCTGGAGACCGGTTGGATTGTGGATGGCAATGTCGAGAAGTTTGATGAAGTCGCTGATGCTGTGCGACGATTGGTCAAAAAGAGTGGCACAAAAACAAAAAATGTCGCCATGGCCCTCCCTGCTTCCGCGGTCATCACCAAAAAAATTGTCTTACCCGGTGGTTTAACTGACTCCGAATTAGAAATCCAAGTTGAGTCAGAGGCCAACCAATACATTCCGTTTTCACTGGAAGAAGTCAGTCACGATTTTTGCGTCATCGGACCGAATGCCAACTCTCCGGGCGATGTTGATGTGTTGATTGCGGCGTCTCGCAAAGAAAAAGTACAGGACCGACAGGGGCTTGCGGAGGCCGCAGGATTGAATCCCGTGATTTTGGATGTCGAGTCTTACGCATCCCGGCTCGCAACAGAGCGGTTGATCGAAAACCTTCCTGGCAAAGGCCTGGATACGTTGGTCGCGCTTTTTGAGGTGGGTGCATATACGACAAGCATGCAGGCCATCCGCAATGGCGATGTGCTCTACGACCGGGATCAAGCCTTTGGTGGCGCCCAGTTGACCCAGTTGATCAGTCGTCAGTATGGCGTCTCCCTTGAGGAGGCTGAGACCAAAAAACGCACTGGCGAGCTGCCCGAGGATTACGATGTCAGTGTGCTGAAACCATTTGTGGAAAGTCTCGCGCAAGAGATTGGGCGCGCTCTACAGTTTTTCTTCACCAGTACACCACACAATAAGGTGGATTACATCATGCTTGCAGGGGGCTCTTCGGCCTTGCCAGGGTTGTCTGAGGCTGTCATGCGTCAGACCAGTTTCTCCTGCACACTGGTCAATCCTTTTGACGGCATGGAAATGGGTGCCGGGGTGCGTGAGAACCGCATGCGTCGAGAGGCACCCTCCTATCTGACCTCTTGTGGGCTTGCCATGCGGAGGTTTCTGCAGTGATATTGATCAACCTTCTTCCTCATCGAGAGGCTGCCCGCAAGCGACTCAAAGAGGCGTTTTATGCCGCTTTGCTGGCGTCGTTCATGGTTGGTCTGGTGATTTCAGGGCTGGTGTACTTTTGGTATCAAAATCAGATTGCAACGCAACAGTTTAGAAACAGCGTCTTGGACAGTGAGAACAAGCGGTTGGACGCTGAAATCAAAGACATTGCCACTTTGCAGGCTGAGATCACTGCACTCAAAGCGCGACAACAAGCCGTTGAGGATCTGCAGGCTGACCGCAATTTGCCCGTGCATTTGTTGATTGAATTGGTCAAGCAGTTGCCCTCTGGTGTTTACATCACTGCGCTCAAACAAGAGAGTCAAACAGTGACCTTGCAAGGTGTCGCTCAGTCCAACGAACGGGTTTCGGAATTGCTTCGTAATCTTTTGAATAACAGTCCTTGGTTGGCGAAGCCCGATTTGGTTGAAATCATTGCTGGATCGGTAACACTTGGGCCCAGAGAGCAGCGCAGAGTGTCTAATTTCACCATCAGGGCCGGGTTGATCAGGTCCAGTGACACCAGCAATACAGTTTCGGCAGCGTCCAAGCCCGTCAATTCGTCAGCCAGCAATTGATGGCGATATTCATACGCCTTATTTTCAAATCATGGCCAAAAAGTTAGCCCTCAACATCGATTTTGCTGGACTGCAAGAGAAAGTGCAGTCCCAATTTCGCGGGCTGAATCCCAATGACCCCTCTGTTTGGCCTGCGTTGCCAAAGTCAGCGTTGTACTTGGCGACGGTGGCGGTGGTCGTCTTTGGGCTATGGTTTGCACTGATCAGCAGTTACCAAGAAGAATTAGATATTGAAACCGCGAAAGAGCAAACATTGCGTGAAGAGTACAAGCGCAAACTGTCTCAGGCTGTGAATTTGGATGCCCTGAAAAAGCAAAGGGAACAGGTTCAGCAATATGTCACGCAATTGGAAAAGCAGTTGCCGAGCAAGGCTGAAATGGACGCGCTTTTGTCTGATATCAACCAAGCAGGTTTGGGGCGGAGCTTGCAGTTTGATTTGTTCAGGCCAGGGCAAGTGGTCATCAAAGACTATTATGCTGAGCTACCAATCGCTGTGAAGGTGACAGGGCGTTACCACGATATCGGGGCGTTTGCATCTGACGTGGCACATTTGTCCCGCATTGTGACGCTGGGTAATTTATCGGTGGGGCCCGTGAACGCCAGAGATTCCAAAGATGGTGTGCTGTCAATGGAAGCGACCGCCAAGACCTATCGTTATTTGGACTCCGACGAGGTGGCTGCTCAGCGCAAGGCGGCCAGCGGGAACAAGAAATGAAGCTGACAAAAGCGTTTTGGTTTGTCTTGGCACTCGCTGGCATTGCTTCGGGGTGCGTGGGGTCGGATGAGGACGAGTTGCAGGCTTGGATGCGTGTTCAACGGGCTGAAACCAAGGCTCGAATCGTGCCGTTGTCAGAGCCGAAAAAATTCACTCCTCAAGCCTACACAGAAGAGTCTGCAACAGACCCATTCAGCATCCAAAAGCTGACGCAAGCATTGAAGAATGAAGCTGCTCAGTCGCCGACCAATGCCGCGCTGATTGCGCCAGAGTTGAACCGCAGGAAGGAAGCACTCGAGTCCATGCCCCTCGATTCCATGACGATGGTTGGCAGTGTATTCAAGAAAGGTCAACCTTTGGCTTTGATCAAGGTGGACAACCTGTTGTACCAAGTCAAGGTTGGCAACTATCTGGGTCCCAATTATGGACGCGTCACCAAGGTGGAAGAAACGCAGGTGAGTATTCGAGAAATTGTGCAGGATGCCGCGGGTGAGTGGATTGAGCGACCTGCGAGCTTGCAACTGCAAGAGAGGTAAGAATGAAAAATACTGCGAATGCCTTTGTCAAGACAACCTGCAAATTTTTTGCCCAGGTTTTAGTGTTGTTCTTGCCTGTGGTTGTTATGGCGCAAGGATCGATTGATGCGGTCACTGGCTCTGTCCAAGGTGGTGTAGAGGTTGTGAAAATTAATTTTTCCAGCGTACCCTCAACAGCACCCAATGGGTTTTCAATCCAGTCTCCCGCGAGAATCGCTTTGGATTTTGCGGGGGTCAGCAATGGCATGGGTCGATCGGCTGTTGAATTGAATCAAGGTAACGTCAAATCGGTCACTGTCGTGCAGGCAGGGGAGAGGACCCGTGTTGTTTTGAATTTGAAACAAGCGACGGGATACAAAACCGAATGGCGAGGCAATTCTTTGTTGGTCGCGCTTGATGCGGTCAGTGCAGCCCAACCGCTCAAGGGTTCGGGAGCTCAGTTTGCCGAAAGTCGCAACGCTGAAACAATGGCGTTAAAGGACTTGGATTTTCGACGCGGACCTGATGGCGTAGGCCGTGTCATTGTGTCTTTGCCCAGCAACCAAGTTGGGGTGGACATCAAGCAACAAGGACAGACTTTGGTCGTTGAGTTCTTGAAGTCATCCCTGCCTGAAGGTCTGCGCAGACGCCTTGATGTATCTGACTTTGGTACGCCTGTTCAAATGGTGTCGGTGTTCACCATTGGAGACAGGGTGCGCATGGTCATTGAGCCTAAAGGGCTGTGGGAACACAGTGCTTACCAGAGTGACAATCAGTTTGTGGTTGAGGTGCGTGCTCAAAAAATAGACCCCAGCAAGCTTACTCAGGGGCCTGGATTCACCGGAGAGAAGCTGTCATTGAATTTTCAAAACATTGATGTCAGATCGCTGCTGCAGGTCATCGCCGATTTCACCAACTTCAACATCATCACTTCCGATTCAGTGACGGGCGCCGTGACGCTGCGTTTGAAAGATGTACCTTGGGACCAAGCCCTGGACATCATCATGCAAGCCAAAGGGCTGGGTATGAAGAAAACAGACAGTGTGCTTTGGATTGCGCCTAAAGAAGAACTGAATGCCAAAGAGAAATTGGAGCTTGAATCTCGGGTAGCGATTCAAAATTTAGAACCACTCCGGACGCAGTCGTTCCAGCTCAATTACACCCGTGCTGCAGACATCGCACTCCAAATTGCGCCGCCAACGACAGCCAACAATGCTGGAGCTCGACTGCTTTCCCCACGTGGCAGTGTTGTGGCTGAGCCCAGAACCAATCAGATATTCGTCACGGACATCGGAAATCGTCTAGAGGCCGTGCAGCAAATGATCTCCAAGCTGGACATTGCTGTACGACAGGTGTTGATTGAGGCACGCATTGTCGAGGCAACGGATACCTTCGGGAAATCTCTGGGTGTTAGATTGGGTGGCAGTGACTTGCGTGGCGTTCGTGGTGGTGATCCAGGATACGCTTTAGGTGCAGGCAATCGTCTGGCTTTGGGTGGAACCTACAACGCTGTGTCATCTACCACCGGCGAAAGCACAAATACCCTGGACACGACAAACACATCATTTGTCAACTTACCTGCCATAGGGCAGGGTGGATACAGTCCAGCCAGTTTTGCTATCTCAATTTTCAACTCCGCAGCCAACCGGTTTTTGAACCTTGAGATTTCAGCCTTGGAAGCCGATGGCAAAGGCAAAGTCGTATCCAGTCCCAGGGTCGTCACAGCCAACCAAACCAAAGCGCTGATTGAACAAGGCACGGAATTGCCCTATCAAGTGGCTACAGCCAGTGGTGCAACGTCGATTGCGTTTCGAAAGGCCAATTTAAAGTTAGAGGTGACACCTCAGATCACCCCTGAGGGCAACATCATCCTGGATTTGGATGTGAACAAAGACAGTGTTGGGCAAGCGACAGCAGCAGGCTTTGCCATCAATACAAAGCACATCAAAACACAGGTCTTGGTGGAAAACGGGGGTACGGTTGTTATTGGCGGTATTTTCGAGTTGAATGAAACAGAAAGCGAAACGCGCGTACCTGTTTTAGGCGACTTGCCTGTGCTGGGCAATTTGTTCAAGAGCCGCGCGCGCTCTACCAACAAGCAGGAAATGTTGGTGTTCATCACACCTAAAATGATTGCTGAGTTGGCAGGCGCGAAGTAACGATCAAAACAGGTAAGGGTTGGGGATGTTGAATATGTTTCGTTTCTTAAAGTACGTGGTATCAGTCATGGCATTGGTACTGATGGTTGCATGCGGAGGTGGCGGAGGTAGTGCTGGTGGCAGTGGTGGCACGACGACAACGACAGGGACTACCACTGTGGTGGCCTCATCCTTCATCTACCAGATCGACAAGCCAACCATGAAAAATTCAGGTGGAGACAAAATTGCTTTGTCTATCACCGCGCTGGATACAAACAACAATCCCGTGAAAGGTGCAACCGCTACAGTAGCCATTGACACTGGTGTTTACACACCTTTGGTCAGTCTGTCTGATGACAAAGGGCAACTCACTGGTGAGATATCCATCGGGGGTAACAAGGCCAACCGAACAATGGCTGTCACCATGACGTTGAACGGGAAGTCCACAACCTTCAACATTGCGGTCACGGGATCTCAGATTACCGTCAATGCCAGTCCGACGACGGTGAGCCCATCAGGTGCCGTCAAAGTGACGATCAAAGTACAAGACTCGAACTCTGTTGGCGTTGGCAATATTCCTGTTTCGGTGTCTGGCACCCTGGGTTTGACCCGGACGTTGAACACAGATTTTTTGGGCAATGCTGAATTGACCGTTGCTGCTGCGCCATCCA
>CAZHDP010000159.1:0-7474 GCA_964531605.1 uncultured Burkholderiaceae bacterium
TCATCAAAATCCGCCGGGATTACAACAGCTGGGTGGCGAGCGAGACATTGGAAGACTACGCGCTGCGCTACACGCCCCAGCGCTTTCGCCGCTGGTCCATGGCCAGGGTGGCCAACACCGCTTTCGGGGCTGCTTCTTTCCTGGTGCTGGAGGCGGTGGGCGCCACGTTGCTGGTGCAGTATGGGTTCGTCAACGCGTTCTGGGCGATCTTGGTCACCGGCTTGATCATCTTCCTGGCCGGTTTGCCCATCAGCACGTACGCCGCGCGCTACGGTGTAGACATGGACCTGCTGACCCGTGGGGCTGGGTTCGGGTCCATCGGCTCCACGATCACGTCGCTGATCTATGCCTCGTTCACGTTCATCTTTTTTGCGCTGGAGGCGGCCATCATGGCGTATGCCCTTGAGCTGGCCTTGGGGGTGCCGCCCCGCTGGGGTTATTTGGTGTGCGCGCTGGTGGTCATCCCTTTGGTGACGCACGGCGTGTCGGCGATCAGCCGCTTGCAGACCTGGACCCAGCCCTTGTGGCTGTTGATGCTGGTCTTGCCCTTTGGTTTTGTGTTTGCCCACAATCCCGATGTGCTGAGGAGGCTGTCGCACTATTCTGGTGAGTTGGGTGCCACAGATCGCTTTGATTTGCACTTGTTTGGTGCTGCTTTGACCGTTGGCATCGCCCTGATCACCCAGATGGGCGAACAAGCTGACTATTTACGCTTCATGCCGGTGCAAACGGCAGCCACACGTGGTCGCTGGTGGGCTGCTGTGCTGGTGGGCGGGCCCGGTTGGGTGGTGTTGGGGGTGCTGAAGATGCTGGGGGGCGCGTTGCTGGCTTATTTGGCCATCACCCACATGGTGCCGCCTGACCGCGCTGTGGACCCCAACCAAATGTATTTGGTGGCCTACGAGTATGTGTTTTCAAACTACAGCTGGGCGGTGGCTGCAACAGCGCTGTTTGTGGTGGTGTCTCAACTGAAAATCAACGTCACCAACGCCTATGCGGGCTCTTTGGCCTGGAGCAATTTTTTCTCGCGCCTCACCCACAGTCACCCTGGGCGTGTGGTGTGGGTGGTGTTCAACACGTTGATCGCGTTCATGCTCATGGAGATGAATGTGTTTGAAGCGCTGGGTGACGTGCTGGGGCTGTACTCCAACATCGCGATTGCGTGGATGATGGCCGTGGTGGCCGATCTGGTGATCAACAAGCCGCTGGGTTTGTCCCCCCCGGGCATTGAGTTCAAACGGGCGCACCTGTACGACATCAACCCCGTGGGGGTGGGGGCGATGCTGTTGGCGTCACTGTTGTCCATCAGCGCGCACTTGGGGGTGTTTGGGCGTGATGCCCAGGCGTTTTCTGCGGTGATCGCGTTGGTGACCGCCCTGTTGGCTTCGCCGATGTTGGCGTGGGCCACTGGCGGGCGGTATTACCTGGCCCGGGGCGCCGCTGACCCTTCACCTGCCTTGCACCCTGGGGCGCTGGAAACCCAGCGTTGTGTGATCTGTGACCGGTGGTACGAGGGGCCCGACATGGCCCATTGCCCGGCTTACCAGGGGCCCATCTGCTCCTTGTGTTGCACCCTCGACGCGCGGTGCGGTGACTTGTGCAAGCCGCACGCCAGCTTGTCGGTTCAATGGTCGGCAGTGCTGCGCTGGCTGTTGCCGCGCAAGGTTTGGCCCTACTTGGACACCGGCTTGGGCCACTTTTTGCTGTTGATGTTGGTCATCGTGCCGCTGTTGGCAGCGGTGTTTGGCCTGCTGTACCACCAAGAGTTGCGCACCTTGGCCGACCTGCAAGCCAGTGCTGGCGGCGGCTTGCCAGACACGGCCTTGCGCAGTGGCTTTGTGAAGGCTTACCTCGCGCTGATGCTGCTGGCGGGCATCGTTGCATGGTGGTTGGTGCTGGCGCACAAAAGCCGACAGGTGGCGCAGGAAGAGTCGAACCGACAAGCGCATTTGCTGCACGAGCAAACCCAAGTGCTGCAATGCGAGATTGACTCACACCGATTGACGGATGCGGCGCTGCAGCAGGCCAAGTCGATGGCCGAGCAGGCCCAAGCCCAGGCTGAAGACGCCAAGCGTGTGGCCGAGCAAGCCAACCAGGCCAAGAGCCGTTACATCAGCGCCATCAGCCACGAGTTGCGCACACCGCTCAACAGCATCTTGGGCTATGCCCAGTTGATGGGGGAAGACACCTCGGTGCCGCCCCACCGCAAGCAAGCTGTGAATGTCATCAAGCGAGGGGGGGAGCATTTGCTGTCGTTGATCGAGGGCACGTTGGACATCGCCCGCATCGAGAGTGGCAAACTCAATTTGCAGGTCAAGCCGATGCGCTTTGCCGATGGTGTGCACGAAATCGCCAGCATGTTTGAACTGCAGGCGGCGGCCAAAGGACTGAAGTTTCAGTTCGATGCCCAAGGTGTGTTGCCCGAGGTGGTGCGGGCGGACGAAAAGCGCTTGCGGCAAATCATCATCAACTTGCTGGCCAACGCCATCAAATTCACTTCAAGTGGGCAGGTGGTCTTCCGGGTGCGCCATGCCCGAGAGATGGCCACCATTGAAATCGAAGACACCGGGCCCGGATTGAGTGAGCAGGCGTTGGCGCAGATTTTTGAGCCGTTTGAGCGTGGCGAATCGGCCTCGGGTCTGCCCGGTGCGGGTCTGGGCTTGACGATAGCGAAGATGCTGACCACCTTGATGGGGGGCGAACTGAGTGCCAGCAGCACGCCAGGGGCTGGTGCAACTTTCAAGGTCAAGTTGTTTTTGCCAGAAGCCCATGTGTCGTTGGTGAAGGCGGGCCAGGGGGCCGAGGGGCAGGGCCTGTCCCCGCGCAAGCGGGCGGGCTACGAAGGCCGTCGCCGCCGTGTATTGGTGGTCGACAACGAGGAGCCTGACCGCGAGCTGTTGGTGCGGGTGTTGGAGCCGCTGGGCTTTGAGCTGCGCACGGCGGCCAATGGCCATGATTGCCTGGACTTGCTCGCCACGGGCTACCGCCCTGATGCTGTGTTGATGGACTTGGCCATGCCGGGGATTGACGGTTGGGAGACGGTGCGGCGCATCCACAGCTTGGGACTGGCAGGCGCGTCAACCGACATGGCGATTGCCATTGTGTCGGCGAATGCGTTTGACAAGGGGTTGGACAACGATGTGGGCATCGCCTCAGACGATTTTGTGCTCAAGCCCGTGCGGCATTCTGAACTGTTGGACTGGTTGGAGCGGCGCTTGGTGTTGACCTGGGTGGACACCCCCGTGGCCCCCATGGCCCCAGTGCCTGTGCCGGTGGCGTCGCCCGAGCCGGTTCAGTACCCAGGCCTGCCGTGGTTGCAGGCCTTGGCCGAATTGGCCTCCCTGGGGTACTACCGCGGGATCATCAACAAGCTCGACGAGATGGAAGCCGCCGAACCGCACAGCGCCACCTTTGCCCAGCAACTGCGTGAACTGGCACGTCAATTTCAATTTGAAGCGATCCAACAGCATGTGCTGGCAGCGAATCCGCTGCGACCTGCCACCGCTGAGCCCCGCGATGGGGTGACCTGACTGGCACAGACAACCATGAGACCACCGTGACGCCCGACCCCCTTGTGTACAAAACGCCAGTGCGCGTAACCCCGCCTTCCGAATTGACCGCCGACCGCGTGGACAGCGATGTGGTGCTGATCGTGGACGATGTGCCCGACAACTTGTCGGTCCTCCATGATGCGCTGGACGAGTCAGGGTACACCGTGCTGGTCGCGACCCATGGCGAGGCTGCCTTGCAACGCGCTGAACAGGGCCTGCCAGACATCGTGCTGCTCGACGCGATGATGCCCGGCATGGACGGCTTCGAGGTGGCGCGGCGACTCAAAGCGTCGCCCCGGACGGCACACATCCCGATCATTTTCATGACCGGATTGACCGAGACCGAGCACCTGGTGGCGGGCCTGGAAGCCGGGGGTGTGGACTACATCACCAAGCCTATTAAAACGCAGGAGGTGTTGGCCCGCATGGGGGTTCATTTGCAAGGCGCCAGGAAGGCGCGTCAGCAATCGCAGATGGCCCGTCAGGCCCGCAATGCGCTCGATGCGTTTGGGTATGCCAGCATCACCGTGCGCTTGCGCGACGGCCGTGTGCTGTGGCAAACCCCTTTGGCGCGTGAGTTGCTCAGCACCTATTTCCCTGAACCCTTCACACCCTCTTGCGCTGCAGTGCCTCCAGAGGTGTTGTTGTGGCTCACACGGCAAGTGGACGACCGGGCCAAGGGGGCAGTACCTGCAGAGCCGCCACGTTATGTGGTGGAGCAGGGTGCCCGGCGACTGACTTTCAGGCTGCACCAACAGGCCGGGGACAGCGCAGACGGCGGGGATTGGTTGTTGGTGATGCAGGAAAGCTCAGACACGGCCATCATCGACGCGATGAGTTTGAGCTTCAAGTTGACGGGGCGTGAAGCGGAGGTGCTCTACTGGGTGGTGAAAGGCAAGATCAACCGAGACATTGCGGACATCATCGGCGCGAGTCCGGCCACGGTCAAAAAACACCTGGAGCACGTGTTCGCCAAACTGGGCGTGGAGACCCGCACGGCAGCGGCGGGCATGGCCATGACCCGCATCAGGCAGCTTCACCCTCAGTTCGAGGGGTAAGCAAGGCGCACACAGCGCGTGAGCGCTTTCGCAGTCGTGTGGGTTTATTTGACCAACAGGCTGTTCACCGCAGCGAGGTCTTCTGCCCGCAGCGTGCCATTGGCTTGGCGGAGCTTCAACCCACCGAGCAACACGTCATAGCGCGCTTTGGCCAGATCGCGTTTGGTCTGAAACAGCTGGCTTTGCGAGTTCAGCACGTCAATGTTGATGCGCACGCCCACTTGGTAGCCCAATTTGTTCGCATCCAGTGCACTTTGGCTGGACGTTTCGGCGGCCTCCAAGGCCTTGACTTGGCCTTGGCCCGAAATCACGCCGAAGTAGGCCGCGCGGGTGCCTTGCGCCACCACACGTTTGGCCGCCTCAAGGTCGTTGCGGGCTTTCTCCTCAAGCGCCAGTGTTTCCTTGATGCGCCCTTGTGTGGCAAAGCCTGCAAACAGAGGAATGGTCACGTTGATGCCGACGGTACCGATGTAAACCTTGGAGCCCACACTCGACACCCCGGAGGTGCTGGTGCCGTTGTCGTTGCGGGTGCCGGTGTAACTGCCGACCAAATCAACGGTGGGTTTGTGTCCCGCTTCGGCTTTGGTGGTTTCCAGCTGAGCCACATCCAGAGCCACCTTGGCTTGTTTGATGCTGGGGTGTTGGGCTTGGGACAGGGTCACCCACTCGTCCGCCGCGTCCACCGCCAGCGGAGGCAGTGAGACCGGTGCAATCAAAGGTTTGGGATCGGTGGAGGGTTTGCCCACCAACTGGTCCAACGCGAGCTTTTTGACGCGCAGGTCATTTTCAGCCGCGATTTCCTGGGCGATGACCAAGTCGTAGCGGGCTTGGGCCTCGCGCGTGTCGGTGATGGTGGAGGTGCCAACTTCGAAATTGCGTTTGGCAAACGCCAGTTGCTCGGCCACCGCAGCTTTTTGAGCTTTCACGAATTCAAGGCTGTCTTTCGAGCCGAGCACGTCAAAATAAGCTTGGCTCACCCGAATCAGCAAATCTTGCTCTGCCGCGAGCAGTTGCGCTTCGGCCAATTCACCTTGCTTCACGCCTTGCTTGTAGGTGGCCACGTTAGCGGGTCTGTAGAGCGGTTGGCTGGCGCTGACCGTCGCACTTTTGCTGCCAAAAACCCGGTCCACGTTGGCGGCCGGTCCCCCTTGGTCAGGGTAGACGTTGATCATGGAGCGCTGAGCAGAGCCTGTCAGCGCGGCATTGGGCAAGAGGCCGGCGAAGGCCTGTCCCGCTCTGGTCTGGTTGGCGTCATACAGGTTGCGAGCCGCCTGGAAGGCCGCGTCGTAGTTGCGGGCCGCATCGTACAACTCCATGAGGCTTTGGGCCTGTGCAAACAGGGGCACAGCGGCAACAAGGGCGGCGCACAAAGGCAGACGGCGGAAAAGTCTCATGGTTGTCCTAGGGTTGAACGGCGGAAAACAGGGGGCACAGCGTCAATAGCGGGGAACCGTGGGGTCTACTTCACCCGACCAGGCATTGATGCCACCCGCAATGTTGGCGACCTTGGCAAACCCGCTGTGCACCAAAAAGTTGGCGACCTGCATGCTGCGGCCTCCGTGGTGGCACAGGCAGGCCACGGGCTGGCTTCGGTCCAGCTCGGCCAAACGCGCTGGAATGGCGTTCATCGGGATGCTCAGCAGGGTGAAACCATCAGGTTTGACGGAAGCGGTTTCCAGTTCCCAGGGCTCTCGGACGTCCAGTACCAGCGTTCCAGCGTTGGCACTCAACCATGCATTCACTTCAGAGGGGCGGATTTGATCGATCATGGCTTGCTGTGCTTTTCAGAACCGGAATGCAGATTTTTCGGGGAAGCCTTGCAAACGTGGCACACAGATGTCCCAGGGGTTGCGGGTCTCAAACTGGCCTTCACCGGTGCGGGTGACAAAGTGGGCTTGCATGATGGGGTCTTCGCCCACAATGGCCACCAATCTTCCTTGTGGCTTGAGCAGGCTCAACAGCGACTCAGGCACGCTGGCGACCGAGCCACTCAGCACGATCACGTCAAATTGGCCCAGGCCAGACACGTCTTTGCTGCCGTCACCCAGCCGAACGTCAGCATTGGCAACGCCCGATTTGCTCAGGTTGTGCCGGGCCAGATCAACCATCGCAGGGTTGATGTCCAGGCTCAAGACATGTGCTGCACGGTGGGCCAACAAAGCGGCCATGTGGCCTGAGCCAGCACCGATTTCCAAGACCCGGTCGGTCTTCTGCACATTCAAATCTTGCAGCATGCGTGCTTCTACTTTGGGTGACAGCATGCATGCCCCTTCTGACAAGGGCAGGTCCATGTCCACGAAGGCCAACGAGCGTTGTGCGGCCGGCGTGAAGTCTTCGCGTTTGACCGCGCTCAGCAACGCCAGGATCTGTGCGTCCAGCACATTCCAGGGGCGAATTTGCTGCTCGATCATGTTGAAACGGGCTTGTTCGATGTTCATGGTGAGAGGCTTTCCGTCTAAGGGTCAGGACAAACCCTGAATTTTAGGGCCCTGATCTGTCGCAGGGGCTGGTGCAGCACCAAATACCCGCTTGAACCACTGGCCCAAATCGTCCATGTAGCAATACACCACAGGCACAACCACCAGCGTCAGCAAGGAGGAGGTGATGACCCCGCCAATCACGGCCTGCCCCATGGGTGCGCGCTGCTCGGAGCCCTCTGTGATGGCAAAGGCCAAAGGCACCATGCCAAAAATCATGGCCAAGGTGGTCATCAAAATAGGGCGCAAGCGCACTTTCGCAGCGAGCAGCAAGGCTTCGGTGCGGTCCAGACCGGGCAATGGAGAACCATCGTCCGCCGTGTGAGCCTCGCGGGACCGGATGGCAAAGTCCACCAGCAAAATCGCATTTTTGGTGACCAAGCCCATC
>CAZHDP010000160.1:0-7424 GCA_964531605.1 uncultured Burkholderiaceae bacterium
TGCGTCACGCGCCGCACAAAGGAGAACCCATGCGGGTTCAGCGCATGAACGTGCACCAGGGCCACGCGCTCTGGATCCCATCCAGGCGGTGGCCGCAACAGCAAACCACGCTGAACCGCCGAGCCACAAAAGCCCTCAACCCCGTGCACGCCACTGGTGGTCAACAACACCTTCTGGGCATCAGGGTGGCCGTGCCACACCACGTCCACCGCGAGTTCTTCGCCCTCTTGGCCGACCATGTCCAACACATGGGACGTGACCGATGCGCCAGCCCCGTGTGCCGCCACCAACACACGGGCACGCGCCTCGGCATAGCTGTCAGAAAACACATCCACGGCAAAACGGTCAGCCACCATGACGGGCCCTTTCAGCGTTGCGCGCCACGCAAAGTGGTCGAAGGCAGTTCGCCAAACTGCTGTTTGTAGTCTCTGGAAAACTGGCCCATGTGCCAAAAGCCCCAATTGGCGGCCACGTCCTGCACCGACAGCTGGCCCGCACGCAGGTCCCGTCGCACCCCATTGAGGCGCACAGCGCGCAAGTACTTCACCGGGTTGGAGCCCAGCACATCCTGAAAGCAATAGTTCAGCTTGCGTCGGCTCGCGCCCACACGTTGGCACACCTCCAACATCGACAAGGGCTCGTCGGTGCTGGTCAACATCAGCTCGCAGGCCCGGTCCACCAGCTTTTTGCGCGCCGTCACTTTGGGCAATTCGGAGGTGTCCACCTGGGCCGGCAAAGCCTCCAGCCATTCGATCAGCACCTCGTCACGCAGCTGTTTGAGGGCACGCTCATCCTGAAAGCTGGGGGAATCCTCGGTGAACATGGCCATCGCACGCAAGTGCAGACGCCGCAGGTCATCTGCCACCACAGGGTGGGCCGGCAAGACCAATTGGGACTCCATCCAGGTGGACACCGGTTTGAGGTACATGCGCTCCCACAGTTGCCCCAGCAAATCGGCATCGACCACCACCGCAATCAGGCTGAAATTCAAGGGGGTGCACAGGTCTAATTCGTCGCTGCGGCCCACCATGATGGCATCGCGGTCCACTTTTTGACCGTTGAAAATCGCGTGTCCGCTTTGGGCGACTGGCATGGCGAAGCCATAGGCCCCAGAGCCCAGGTCACCACGCTGGCGCAAGGCTTGATTGGACTCTTCGTGGACCAACCGCACGCCCGGCAACTGCACGTGCTGCACCATGCCGCTGAAGCGCCCGCCAGACAACTGCTCGTAGGCTTGATGCCAGTCCGGCTGGGCCTGGGCATGGCTGTCCACATCGTCGGTACGGGTGGCCCATTTCCAGCCCCAAGGGTCGCCCTCTGCGCCGCTGGGCAACACCAGCGGCGACACCGGGACAGTTGAATGCTGCTTGGCCACCATGCGCCTGATTTTAGAGACGGGCAGCACCCTTGGGTGGGTCACATCGCCCGTGAAAACCCCGAGGACATCGTGCGCAAATGGGATAGTTGAATCCACTGCCACTGGCTACGATCCCGGCCATTCAGTCTCACGCCCATGAAGCAAGAACACCTCGACGCGCTGCGCCACCTTCCCATACCCCCGCAACACCTGCTGGTGGGGGGCGACTGGGTTCCCGCCCTCGGCGGGCAAACCCTGAACGTGACGTCGCCCATCGATGGGCAGACTTTGTGCACCCTGGCCGCGGCCCAAGCCGAAGACGTGAACCGCGCCGTGGAAGCGGCTCGACGCACGTATGAAAGCGGCCGATGGTCACGCATGGCCCCGTCAGAACGCAAAAAGGTGCTGCACCGCATTGCCGACCGCATTGAAGCCCAGCAACTGGAACTGGCCGTGCTCGGTGTGCGCGACAACGGTACCGAAATCAGCATGGCGCTGAAAGCCGAGCCGGGCAGCGCGGCGGCCACGTTTCGCTACTACGCCGAATGCTGCGACAAGATCAACGGCGAGATCGCCCCCACGGCCGACACCGTGCTCGGTTTGGTCCACAAAGCACCGGTTGGCGTGGTGGCGGCCATCGTGCCGTGGAACTTTCCCCTCATGATCGGGGCCTGGAAGCTGGCCCCTGCCCTGGCCGCAGGCAACTCGGTGGTGCTCAAGCCCTCGGAAGACGCCTCACTCTCGCTCCTGCGCCTGGCGCAGCTGTGCCTGGAGGCAGGCTTGCCTGAGGGCGTGCTCAACGTGGTGACTGGCACGGGCGCCATCACCGGTGACGCGTTGGCCCGCCACCCCGATGTGGACGTGTTGGTGTTCACGGGCTCCGGCGCGGTGGGCAGGCGCTTGCTGATGGCCTCGGCCGAATCCAACCTGAAACGCGTGTACCTGGAACTGGGCGGCAAATCACCCAACATCGTGTTTGCCGATGCCCCTGACTTGGCGCAAGCGGCCAAGGTGTCAGCGATGGGCATCTTTCGCAACAGCGGGCAGGTGTGTGTGACAGGGTCTCGGCTGTTGGTGCAGCGCGAGGTGCACGATGAATTGGTGGAACGCCTGCGCGCCGTGGCCGACCAACTTCGGGTCGGTGACCCTTTGCGCCTGGAGACCGACATCGGCGCGGTGAGCAGTGCCGCCCAACTGCAACGCAACGTGCGCGCCGTGGCACAGGCGCAGGCCGATGGCGCCCGCTTGGTGACCGGTGGCCAGGTCATTGAACCGGTGCCCGGTGGCAACTACATGCGACCGGCCGTGTTTGACCAGGTCACCCCTGACATGACCCTGGCACGCGAGGAGGTCTTTGGCCCCGTGCTGGCAGTGCTGCCCTTTGACGACGAAGCCCATGCCATCCGCCTGGCGAACGATTCGGTCTACGGTCTCGCCTCGGCGGTTTGGACCAGCAACCTGTCGCGTGCCCACCGCATGGTGCGCGACATCAAAGCCGGGGTGGTGCATGTCAACACCTACGGCGGGCCCGATGGCACCGTGCCGCTCGGCGGCGTGCGCCAGTCGGGCAACGGCCACGACAAATCCATGCACGCCCTGGACAAATACCTCGACCTGAAAACCGCCTGGATTCAGCTCTGACACCGACAAGGAACCCCGCCATGCCCCACCAACAACTCAAAGCCGACAACGCCCAGTACCTGTGGCACCCGATGGCCCACCCCAAGGCCATGAAAGCCAACAAGCCCGACATCATCGCGCGTGGCGAAGGCTGCTGGATTTGGGACGTGGATGGCCACCAAATGCTCGACGGTGTGGCGGGCCTGTGGAGCTGTAACCTTGGCCACAGCTGCAAGCCGGTGCGCGACGCGGTGGTGGCCCAACTCGACGAGCTGCCCTTCTTCAACACCTTTCGCGGCACCACCCACCCCCGTGCGATTGAGCTGTCCGCCCGCATGGTGCAAACCATGTCCCCCGACGGCGTGGCCGCCGTGATGTTCAGCAATGGCGGCTCTGACGCGGTCGAGGGGGCACTCAAAGTCGCTAGGCAGTACCACAAGCTCAAAGGCGACAAAGACCGCACCAAATTCATCAGCATGCGTCAGGGCTACCACGGCGTGCATTTTGGGGGCATGAGCGTCAACGGCAACACCAACTTCCGCCGTGCCTACGAACCCATGCTGCCCGGTTGCATCCACATCGACTCACCCTGGTTGTACCGCAACGCCTACACGCAAGACGAAGCAGAACTCGGTCGCATCGTGGCCCAACAGCTTGACCGTGAAATCACCTTCCAGGGCCCCGACACGGTGGCCGCCTTCATCGCCGAACCCGTGCAGGGCGCAGGCGGCGTGATCGTGCCACCCGCCAACTTTTGGCCTCTGATCCGCGAGGTCTGTGACAAGCATGGCGTGCTGCTGATCGCTGACGAGGTGGTCACAGGCTTTGGCCGCACTGGCGCGATGTTTGGCACCCGCTACTGGGGCGTGCAGGCCGACCTGTGGTGCCTGGCCAAAGGCATCTCGTCAGGCTACATCCCGCTGGGTGCCACCGCCATCAGCGACAAAGTGGCGCAGGTGTTCGACAAAGACGACAGCAGTGTGGGCCAGATCACGCACGGCTACACCTACAGTGCCCACCCGGTGGCCGCCGCTGCGGCGCTGGCCACCCTGGACATCCTGGTCGCACAAGACATTCCGGCCCACGTGGCACGGGTCAGCGTGCCCTTTCAAGCCCGTCTGCGGCAACTCGTGCAGCGCCACCCCTTTGTGGGCGATGTGCGCGGCGTCGGCTTGATGCTGGGCATCGAGATGGTGGCTGACCAGGCCAAACGCACGCCGCTGCCCAAGACCAGCGACATCCCCGCCCGCATTGCGCGTGCGGCCTACCGTTTGGGCCTGATGGTGCGCGTGTCGGGGCCCAACCTGATCTTGTCGCCTCCCTTGGTCATCACTGACGCCGAATTGAGTCTGCTGTGCGACCGGCTGGAAGCCGCGTTTGACGAAGTGGCCGCAACCCTTTGACGCGGAGTTGTTGACCATGACCTTGACCACACCGACCGTGCTGCTGGTGGGCACGGCTGACACCAAGAGCGATGAACTGGCCTTCATGCGCCAACACCTGCAAGCCCAAGGCGTGCACTGCCTGTTGATGGACGTGGGCGTGTTGCAAGCTGGTGCGGTGCCGGTGGACATCAGCAACCAAGCCGTTGCCCAGGCCGCAGGCACCACCTTGCAAGCGGTGATCGACTCTGGCGACGAAAACACCGCCATGACCCTGATGGCCCAGGGCTCGGCCTTGCTCGCCACCCAGTTGCATGCCGCTGGCCGCATCCATGGCCTGTTGGCCTTGGGCGGCACCATGGGAACTGACCTGGCGTTTGACGTGGCTGCCGCCCTGCCCTTGGGGGTGCCCAAGGTGGTGGTGTCCACCGTGGCGTATTCACACCTGATCCCACCTGAGCGCATCACACCTGACCTGATCATGGTGCTGTGGGCGGGGGGTTTGTATGGCCTCAACAGCCTGTGCCAATCGGCCTTGGCCCAGGGCGTGGGTGCGGTCGCGGGCGCTGTGCGAGCAGCCATGCCACCCACTGTCAAACGGCCCATGGTGGGCATGACTTCGCTGGGCAAAAGCTGCTTGTCTTACATGGTCGCCCTCAAACCGGCGCTGGAAGCCCGTGGCTTTGAAGTGGCCGTGTTCCACACCACCGGCATGGGTGGAAGGGCCTTCGAAGCGTTGGCCAGCGCTGGCCGCTTTGCGGCGGTGATGGATTTCAGCTTGCAAGAGTTGGCCAACCACCTCGGGGGCTCGTGCGTCACCTCGGGGGCGGACCGCCTTACCGGCGCGGGTCGGTCGAGCACACCGCAGATCGTGGCCCCAGGTTGCGTGGATTTGGTGGACTTTCCCACCTGGCAAGCGGTGCCCGCCACCTTGGCTGGTCGCGACGTGCACGTGCACAACCGCTTGATTTCCTCCGCGACATCGGCCCCCCCGTTGCGCCGCGCGATTGCCCGAGAAATCGCACAACGCCTGAGCCAAGCCCAAGGCCCCACACACCTGCTCTTGCCTTTGGGCGGCGTGGAGGCCTGGGACCTGCCCGGCCAACCCTTGCACGACCCCGAAGGCCAACAGGCCTTCAACGACGCGCTGCGCACCGAATGTGCCCAGCGCCAAGTGCCCCTCACCGCATTGGACATGCACATCAACGACGCCAGCTTTGTTGCGCAAGCCCTTCAAGTGTTCGACGCCTGGGTTGCCGAAGGCAAAATCAAGGCGAGCACATGACGGCCCACACCCCGAACGACAAGCCCACCACACTGGCAACCAAACGGGCAGCCACAGAACGAGCGCTGATTCTGGACTTTGGCGGTGTCATCAGCCGCACCCTGTTTGAAACCCATGCCATGACCGAGCAGGCGCTGGGCTTGCCTGCGGGTACCCTCACCTGGCGCGGGCCGTTTGCGAGTGCCGATTCGAGCGATGCCGACGCGCTGTGGCAAGCCATGCAGCGCGGCCAGATCACCGAGCGTGACTACTGGCGCCAGCGCACGCAAGAGGTCGCCCAGTTGGTCGGTGCCCAGTGGACCGACATGGCCGACTTTGTGAAAGCGGCACGTGGTGCCGAGCCCGCTTTGGTGATCCGCCCTGAAGCCGTCAACGCCATCCACGCAGCCCAGCAAGCTGGCTGCAAGCTCGCCATCCTCTCGAACGAGCTGGACCTGTTCTACGGCGCAGCCTTTCGCCAGCAACTGCCGCTGCTGCAATCTTTCGACGTGATCGTGGACGCCACCTACACCGGCATCCTCAAGCCCGACCCCAGGGCCTACCAACAATGCCTGGACGAATTGGGCATCCGCGCCGAAGCTGCCGTGTTCGTGGACGACCAAAGCCGCAATGTGCAGGGCGCGCGGGCGCTGGGCATACCCACGGTGGCGTTTGATGTGCATGACCCTGCGGGGTCGTATGCGGAGGCGCTGAGGTTGTTGGGGGTGTGAGGTCACCCACCCTGAACAACGTGGACTGATTCAATGACCGCTCAAACCCCGAAACGCCTGCACAGGTTACGGCCCTCGTCCTTGGCCACGTACAGCGCCAAGTCAGCATGCTTGGTCACGATGTCGCTGGTTTCACCTGCGCGGTGCTGGGCCACGCCGACTGAAACCGTGATCTGAAAGGGTTGTCCGACAGAGTTGGACAAGTCCATCTCAGCCATGGCGAGGCGCAGCCGCTCGGCGACGTCCGTCGCGGCGGTGACGTCGGTGTCGGGCAGGATGGCCAAAAATTCTTCACCACCCCAGCGGCCCAGGATGTCGGTGTCCCGCAGGGTTTTCTGCGCGGTCTGTACCAATTGCCTCAGTACCACGTCACCCGCATCATGCCCATAACGGTCATTGATATGCTTGAAGTGGTCCACGTCCAACAGCAGCACGGACAACTTGCTGGGGCGACGCTCTTCGAGCTTGATCAAGCGGCGAAGCTCACTCTCGATGTAGCCTCGGTTATTGGTGCCGGTCAAGGCATCACGGTTGGCCTGCACGCTGAGTTCTTTGAGCAGCAGGTCTTGGGTCATTTGTGCTTTGATCGATGCATACAGGCGGCGTTGCTCGCTGCGGCTGCGGCCAAGCAAGAAAATACCGTAGAGCGCCAAGGCGCTCGGTGTGCTGGGCAGGTCTTGTAAAAATTGGGGGAAGTTGACGACCAGCTGAATCCAAAACCCAACGGCAATCGTCACCACAAAACTGGCATACAGCCAGCGGTCTGTGCCTATCGCACTCAAGTAGAGCGACACCACCGCAACGATGAACACTGTGCGCACATGGAACAGCGTGTCGATCTGTCCACCGCCCAGCATGCTCAGACTCATCACCCAAACCAAGGCGGTCACAATGAAACCTACCCACTGTCCAGCGTAGCACCACGCATACCGCCGCGCGCGGACTTGCGCATCGCTTGAAAGGTACCAGTGGGCAGTCAGCGCCCGCAACACCAGTGCGCCAGAGGTCACAACCACCCAGGTCATCAACTGCGCGGTAGGTTGAGCCCCCCAGTGGGTGACCATGATCAT
>CAZHDP010000161.1:0-7396 GCA_964531605.1 uncultured Burkholderiaceae bacterium
CTTGGCGCCGTGCTTGCTGGCGCCAGAGGCGGTTAATTTGGCCGCCTCTGCTTTGAATACTTCGACGAATTCACGTCCAATGATTTTGCGTTTGGCTTCAGGGTCGCTCACGCCCTTGAGGTGACCGAGAAACTGCGCTTCGGCGTCCACACGTATCACTTTGGCATGCAATTTGCCCACAAACATGTCCATGACCATGTCGCCTTCGTTGAGCCGCAGCAAACCATGGTCCACAAACACACAGGTGAGTTGGTCGCCAATGGCGCGGTGGATCAGCGCGGCAGCCACAGAAGAGTCCACCCCACCAGACAAGCCGAGGATCACTTCTTCGTCGCCAACTTGCTGGCGAATCAATGCCACAGCCTCAGCGATATGGTCTTTCATGACCCAATCCGGGCTGGCTCCGCAAATGCCCAAGACGAATCGCTCAAGCAGCGCCCTGCCCTGTTGGGTATGGGTCACCTCCGGATGGAATTGCACCGCATAGAAATGGCGGTCTTCATCAGCCATGCCAGCAATGGGGCATGAATCTGTGGAGGCCATCAATTTGAAACCTGGTGGCATTTCGGTCACTTTGTCGCCGTGGCTCATCCACACGTTGAGCATGCCATGCCCTTCGGGTGTGGTGAAGTCAGCAATGTCCTTGAGCAGCGCGGTATGACCCCGCGCTCGGACAGCGGCAAAACCAAACTCTCGCTTGTGACCACCTTCCACCTTGCCGCCCAGTTGATGCGCCATGGTCTGCATGCCATAGCAAATGCCCAGCACAGGTACACCGAGCTCAAACACAGCTTGGGGTGCTTTGTCGGTGGTGTCTTCATAAACGCTGGCATGGCTGCCAGACAAAATCACACCTTTGAGCGCACCATCCTTGGCATACTCACGCACCCAGTCGTCAGACACGTCACAAGGGTGAACCTCACAAAACACGTGAGCTTCGCGCACACGGCGGGCGATGAGCTGGGTGACCTGGGAGCCGAAATCGAGAATCAGAATCTTTTGGTGCATAAAAAAAGGCCAGTGTTCAGCTGGCCTCTATTGTCACCCAGAGTGACATGTTCTGACGAAGGTTAAGCCAATGCAGGGCAGCGTAACACTTGGCCTGGGTAGATCTTGTCCGGATGGCTCAACATTGGACGATTCGCTTCAAAAATCAGCGGGTACTTGTTTGCGTCGCCGTAAACCGCCTTCGCAATTTTCGACAGGTTGTCGCCACTCACCACGGTGTGGTAGGTCGACTCATCAGCAGGTTCTGACGTTTGCATCTCGTCAGCAACGCCTGCCACCCCATGAACGTTGCCACAGCAGACCACGATTTTTTCGCGCACTTCTTGGTTCGCCACCAAACCAGCGACGGTCACCATTGAAGGTGATGGTGAGGTCATCGGCAGGTAAGTCCTGCGCTCGGATATACATTTTGATCGCATCAGAAGCTGCTGCGTTGGCCGCCGCAGCTTTCTCCTCACTGCTGGGTTCGGCAACGGCCGCCGAGATCTCGGGCTTGTGCCCGAACAATTTTTCACCCGCTTCTTTGAAAAATGAAACCATGCCCATGAGAAAGCCCCTTGAAAGTAGAAAAGCCCAGGTTGTAACCCGGGCTTTTCTTTTCTGCGCACCGCTGGTGCAGTCGTGACAGAAATCAGGATGGAAGTGTGCGATTTGTCGCCTCCCACCCGGTACTCCAAGGCTCATTCCGCCCGGTAATTGGGTGCTTCCTTGGTGATCTGCACGTCATGGACGTGGCTCTCGCGGATACCTGCTGCTGTGATTTCCACAAATTCCGCCTTGTTTTTCATGTCGTCGATGGTGGCGCAACCGCAGTAGCCCATAGAGGCACGCACCCCACCGGCCATTTGGTACACGATCGAGACCATGGAGCCTTTGTAGGGCACTCGACCTTCAATGCCCTCAGGCACCAGCTTGTCGGCGTTGGGGTTGCCTGTGGTCGCTTCTTGAAAGTAGCGGTCAGCACTGCCCTGCTGCATGGCACCGATGCTGCCCATGCCACGGTAGCTCTTGTAGCTGCGACCCTGGTACAAGATCACCTCGCCAGGGGCCTCTTCGGTCCCCGCAAACATGCCACCCATCATGACCGTGCTCGCACCCGCGGCGATGGCTTTGGCGATGTCACCGCTGAAACGGATGCCGCCGTCAGCGATCAACGGAATGCCTGAGCCACGCAAAGCGGTTGCCACGTTGTCAATCGCCATGATCTGCGGCACACCCACGCCGGCCACGATGCGGGTGGTGCAAATCGAACCAGGGCCGATGCCCACCTTCACAGCGTCGGCACCCGCCTCTGCGAGCGCCAGCGCTGCCGCACCAGTCGCGATATTGCCACCCACCACATCAATTTGGGGGTAATTCTTTTTGACCCAACGCACGCGTTCAATCACGCCATGGCTGTGGCCGTGGGCCGTGTCCACCACAATGGCATCCACACCCGCCTTGACCAAGGCCTCCACACGCTCTTCGGTGCCCTCGCCCACACCAACCGCTGCACCTACGCGCAAACGGCCAGCGCCATCGCGTGCCGCAAACGGAAAGCTGGTTTGTTTGGTGATGTCTTTAACGGTGATCAGACCCTTGAGTTCAAAGGCGTCATTGACCACCAGCAAACGTTCCAGCTTGAACTTGTTCAACAACGCTTTGGCGTCGGCTGCCGTCGTGCCCTCAGGCACCGTCACGAGCTTTTCGCGAGGTGTCATGATTTCATGAACCGGCACGTCATAACGGGTCTCAAAGCGCAAATCTCGACCTGTGACGATACCGACGACTTTGCCGCCATCCAGCACCGGAAAGCCTGAGATGCCCAATTGTTCAGACAGGTCAATGACCTGGCGAACCGTGTGGTTGGGGGTGATCACCACGGGATCGCGCAACACGCCTGACTCGTAACGCTTGACGCGCGCGACTTCAGCGGCTTGTTGCTTGGCGGTGAGGTTTTTGTGAATGATCCCGATGCCACCCTCTTGCGCTATGGCAATCGCCAATCTCGCTTCGGTCACCGTGTCCATCGCGGCTGAGACCAAAGGCAGGTTCAGACTGATGTTTCGGGAGAATTGGGTAGACAGGGTGGTGTCCTTGGGGAGGACCTGGGAGAACGCTGGCACCAACAAGACATCGTCGAAGGTGAGCGCTTTTCCTAAAAGACGCATGGTAGAGCTCCAAAAACAGAATTGTACCTGCCCCAGGCACACTATCATTCTGACCATGAACACCGGAACCCAGCCCAAGATCATTCCATTGGTCGATCATCGGGCCTCAGCAGCGCCATCCATGGCTTTGGCAGGCGTCGTCCCTGCCACAGGACGTTTGCTTGATCGCTTGCACAGACCTCTGCGCGATTTGCGCATCAGCGTGACAGACCGCTGCAACTTTCGTTGCAGCTACTGCATGCCCAAAGAAGTCTTTGACAAAGACTACCCTTACCTACCGCACGCCAGTTTGCTCACGTTTGAAGAAATCACCCGTACTGCTCGGCTGTTTGCGGCACATGGCGTGCGCAAAATCAGGTTGACTGGCGGCGAACCATTGTTGCGAAAAAACCTGGAAGTGTTGATTGCCCAACTGGCACAACTCAAGACAGTTGAAGGTCACGCCATGGACCTGACCTTGACCACCAACGGGTCTTTGCTGGCGCGCAAAGCCCAAATGCTGAAAGACGCAGGACTCCAGCGGGTCACCGTGAGCCTTGATGGATTGGACAACACCGTTTTCAAACGCATGAACGATGTTGATTTTCCGGTGACCGACGTCTTGCACGGTATTGAAGCTGCGCAAGCGGCTGGGTTGCGGGACATCAAAGTGAACATGGTCGTCAAGCGGGGCACCAATGAACAAGAGATCATCCCCATGGCTCGCCAGTTCAAAGGCACCGGCATCACGCTGCGTTTCATCGAGTACATGGATGTGGGAGCCACCAATGGGTGGCGCATGGACGAAGTCGTCCCCTCGGCTGAGGTCATTGCGCGCTTGCGCGAAGAATGGGATTTGAAACCGATGGAAGCAAGCGCACCGGGCGAAACCGCGCAACGCTGGGCCTACACGGATGGCAGCGGCGAAATAGGCGTGATCAGCAGTGTGACCCAGGCGTTTTGCCAAGACTGCAACCGGGCCCGATTGTCCACAGAAGGCAAGGTGTACCTCTGCCTGTTCGCACACGATGGACACGATTTGCGTCAACTGCTGCGTTCGGGCGCAGACGACGAACAGATGACCTCCGCAATTGGCCACATTTGGCAGCAACGGACAGACCGTTACTCTCAACTTCGAGCCAGCGTGCCAGCGGACCAGGGCTCGCCCGTTCGGCGAGTCGAGATGAGTTACATCGGCGGCTGACACATGAACATCACCGACATTTCCCCACAAGACATCACCGGCCTGGTACTCGCAGGCGGGCGCGGCAGCCGCATGGGCGGTGTGGACAAAGGTCTGCAAAACTTCAATGGCATGCCGTTGGCGCTGCACACCTTGATGAGGCTCCAACCTCAGGTAGGCACCTTGATGGTCAACGCGAATCGCAACCTTTCTGCCTATGAGTCGTTTGGCGCAGAAGTTTGGCCCGACACGTTGAGCGACTACGCGGGCCCCTTGGCAGGCTTTCTCACGGGGCTTGAACGGTGCGACACCCCCTATCTGGTCACCACCCCTTGCGACACGCCGCTGTTCCCCGTGGATTTGGTGGCGCGCTTGAGCCAAGCGTTGGTGCGAGAACAGGCCGACATCGCCATGGCCGCAGCGCGCGAGGATGACGGGCAAGTGAGGCCTCAGCCGGTGTTTTGCTTGTTGCGCGCAGACCTGATGGAAAGTTTGGTGCTGTTCACACAAGAGGGGGGGCGCAAGATTGACGCCTGGACGGCGCGGCACAAAACGGTGTTGGTGCCCTTTGACGCTCCAGCAGATGCGCCAAACGCTTTTTTCAATGCCAACACGCTTGCAGAACTGCAGGCATTGGAATCATCTTGACGGTGTCACACATGGCAACCAAGACCTTGGACCAAATTGCAGCAGAACTGCAAGGCTACGACCCCCAAGCCCTGTCGGTAGACGACGTCAACGCCTTTCTGTCTGCCATGGTGCAGCCAGTGGAAGCGACCGAGACGCTGCCCATTTTCGAAGCCTTGGGGCGTACCTTGTCACATGATGTCATTTCAACCGTCAGCGTGCCGCCACACGATAACTCCGCCATGGACGGCTATGCCTTTGCCGGTGCGGCGTTGCACAGTGACAGCGACAGTGAAACTGAACTGACCTTGAAAGTGATCGCCACCGCACTCGCGGGCAATGCCTGGGTGGGCCAGGTAGGGCCCGGTGAGTGCGTCAAAATCACCACCGGTGCGGTCATGCCCATGGGCTTAG
Source organism: uncultured Burkholderiaceae bacterium (assembly GCA_964531605.1). Taxonomy (GTDB): domain Bacteria; phylum Pseudomonadota; class Gammaproteobacteria; order Burkholderiales; family Burkholderiaceae_C; genus Defluviibacillus. The sequence goes on from CAZHDP010000161.1 coordinate 5,362, forward strand.
ACACGGTGGTTCCCATGGAGATGACCTCCGCGTCAGGTGCCTGCATCACTTTTTCTCGCAAAGGATTGAAGCCCGGTGACAACCGTCGATTCTGCGGTGAAGACATCATGGCCGGGCAGGCCGCACTTCAACGCGGCCAAAAACTCAATGCGGCGGCGTTGGGCTTGATTGCCAGCCTCGGCCAGGCTCAAGTACAGGTCTATCGACGGCTGCGGGTGGCCTACTTTTCGACAGGCAATGAGATCCTCAGCTTGGGGTCAGCGCCCAGAGAAGGCGCCGTCTACGACAGCAACCGCTACACCGTGTTCGGTTTGCTCACGCATTTAGGCTGTAAGGTCATTGACATGGGGGTTATCCCGGACAACCCTGCATTGCTTGAAGCCGCGTTTTTGAGCGCATCGCAACAAGCCGACGCCATCATCACCAGCGGCGGTGTCAGTGTGGGTGAGGCCGACTACACCAAAGCAATGATGAAAAAGCTGGGTGACGTCGCGTTTTGGCGCATCGCCATGCGCCCTGGACGCCCCATGGCCGTTGGTCGCATTGCTTCATCGGTGTTGTTTGGCTTGCCTGGCAACCCTGTGGCGGTGATGGTCACATTTCTGGCGTTCGTCCGTCCTGCTTTGCTGAAAATGATGGGCCAAAGCGGTTCGGTCCCATTGTTGATCAAAGCGCGCAGCGTGGCAGAACTTCGAAAAAAGCCTGGCAGAACCGAGTACCAGCGCGGCACGGTTTCGCGAGACGCGAAGGGTCATTTACAGGTGACGATTGACGGCAACCAAGGCTCTGGCGTGCTGAGCTCCATGGTCAACGGCAATTGCTTGGTGGTACTGCACCATGCCCAAGGCAGCGTCAAACCCGGTGAAGAGGTTGATGTGTTGATGCTTGATGGTCTGATCTGACGCTGGGCCATGACACCCATGGCACCCATGGTCGCAGTGGTTCACACCGTGTTGACTCGCCATTGATCCATTCTGCGGTGCAAGTGTTCCAGCATCTGGGTTCGACCCGTCAACCCTGAAAACACGTGGTCCGCATCGTCTACCAGGTCCTCAATGACTGACGCAGCCAACATCATCGACAAGATGGCATTGCCAGTGCTCTCACGCACGATCGTTGGGCCAGGATCTGTGGTCGAAAAAATGAAATGAACGCGGCACGACCTGTCGGCCAGCGCCTTCAGCTCTTGCGTCAAAGGCATGGCGGGCAACCAACCCCACTGCAAACCCAGCCGATCCCACAGGCTGATCAGGCTGTGCCAGGCACGGAACGCCAATGAACGAACCACCAGCCCCACATCCACATCGCCACGCAACAGCTTGAGCCAGCGCCGGCCATCGCCAATGCGACTGACCACATGCTGAGCAACCGCGTGTTGCAACGATTTCATCTCGCGCGCATCAAAGTCTGCAACATCCGTTGGCAATAAACCGAAAGTGTTCAGGGCAAAGATCCGTTCAAAACGACTGTCGGCAACGCCCAAGCGAAAGCTGTGGTACCCCCCCGAGCACAACCCCATCACCCCCCAATGCCCAGCCAGTTGCTGCGCACGAAGATGGCCGGCGATACGCTGCAAGCGCTCCACAGCCTCGTCTGGGTAAACCGCATTACTGCCCTCCGCGTAATCCTGCCCACTCTCCCCCAGCCCAGGCATGTCAAGCCGAACCACGACATCCCCTCGAGCCGCTCGGTCTCGTGCAAAAGTCACCCACATGCGGTTGGGGCCGATGCGCCGCTCTGCACTGGAATTCAAGATCAACAGCCCCCTGCCCGACCTGGGTACGCCGTCTCCAGGGGTGACAACGATACCCGTGGCAGCCATGGCGCCATAGGGGGCCATGACAGACTCGGACACGGCCACCGGATGCCCGGCTTCACTGCGGCCTGCGACCATGACATGGCTGCACGGGTCAGCAGCATCGCGCTTGCCATCACCATCACCATCACGCTCGCCGATTCGTTGAGTGCCTTGTTGAGCAGCAACGGCATCTTCTGAGCGCGCTGGATGGCGCCGAATCACGGCATCGATCACTGC
>CAZHDP010000162.1:0-7349 GCA_964531605.1 uncultured Burkholderiaceae bacterium
CCAGCACAAGATGCTCCACCTGGACATCAAGCCTGCCAATATTTTCATCACCGACGACAACAAGGCCGTGATGATCGACTTTGGCGCAGCGCGCGAAGTGCTGAGCAAAGAAGGCAATTTCATTCGTCCCATGTACACCCCAGGTTTTGCTGCGCCCGAGATGTACCGAAGAGACACGGCCATGGGGCCATGGACAGACATCTACGCCATCGGTGCTTGCATGTATGCCTGCATGCAGGGCTACCCGCCCAATGATGCGCCGCAGCGGCTTGAAAAAGACCGCTTGAACCTTTCTCTCTCCCGTTTGCGAGGGGTCTATTCCGACAACCTCATTGAGGTGGTGGAGTGGTGCATGTCGTTGGACGCCTTGGAGCGCCCCCAATCGGTGTTTGCCCTGCAAAAAGAACTCAGCCGTGAGGGCGAGCGAAAATACACCAAACTGTCTGTCGCTGAAAAAATGCGGCTTCAGTTCGACGCCATGGTCAGTGACACCAAAAAAGGCATGCGTAAAGTGGCCGGTACGACACACAAGGCCAAATGAAGTTCTCTGTTTTTCAAGTCAGTCGCCGCGGTGGTCGTGAAAAAAACGAAGACCGCATGGGTTATTGCTACACCCGCGAATCAGGTCTGTTCTTGTTGGCCGATGGCATGGGCGGGCACCCTGATGGCGAAGTCGCCGCGCAACTGGCGCTTCAAACGGTGGCGGCCCACTACCAAAAAAGGTCAAAACCGGTGGTGTCTGATGTGCCAGGCTTCCTTGCACAAGCGTTGATGGCTGCTCACCACCAAATCATTCGGCACGCGGGCGAAAAGGGCATGCTCGATACCCCCCGAACGACCTTGGTCGGTGCCGTGCTGCAAAACGGCGCGGCCTATTGGGTGCACTGTGGCGATTCGAGGTTGTACCTGGTGCGAGATGGCGCTTTGGTCACCCGCACGCGGGACCATTCCTACGCCGAACACAAAGACATTGGCGGCGTTCCGTTGGAAGCCGTCAATCGGAACATTTTGTTCACCTGCCTGGGCTCGCCTTCCAAGCCTGTGTTTGAGGTCGTCGGCCCGATTTTGTTGCAACACCGCGACAAAATTTTGCTGTGCTCTGACGGGTTGTGGGACTTCGTCAGTGATGAAGAAATCGTGGAGCAGTTGTCCGCGATGTCTGTGGCTGAGGCCGTGCCCGAACTGGTTGAACGCGCTTTGCGCAAGGCCGGGAGCCACAGTGACAACGTCACGGCCATTGCCGTGGAATGGGAAACCCCCGATCCTTTCGACAGCAGCCGGGGGGTGTCCACCGACGGATTGAACGAGGGCGTGTTTGCCTCCACCATCCAGGGCGGCGTCATTGACGGCATGGATGACGAACTGGATGACGCAGCCATCGAACGCACCATTGCAGAGATCAATGAGGCGATTCGACGTGGCGCCGCCCGAAAAAAGAACTGAACCGAGGTTGGCATGACCCAGACGAACACCCATTTGCGGGGTGCCCGCGCCGTCGATGAATTGCGGCCCGTGCGCATCACGCGCGGGTACACCATGCACGCTGAAGGTTCCGTGCTGATTGAGTTTGGTCACACCAAAGTCTTGTGCACGGCTTCGGTGGAGGAAAAAGTGCCTGGGCACAAAAAAGGCAGTGGTGAAGGTTGGGTCACGGCCGAATACGGCATGTTGCCCCGGGCCACCCACACCCGAGGCGACCGCGAAGCTGCGCGTGGCAAACAAAGTGGCCGCACCCAGGAAATCCAGCGCCTCATTGGTCGGTCCATGCGGGCTGTATTTGACCTGAAAAAACTGGGAGAGCGCACCATCCATTTGGATTGCGATGTCATCCAGGCGGACGGCGGCACCCGCACTGCCAGCATCACGGGGGCGTTTGTTGCGGCTCAAGATGCGGTCAACTGTTTGATCAGTCAGGGCAAGTTGAATGGCAGTCCCATCACCGATTCCGTCGCGGCCATTTCGGTCGGTTTGTTGGGTGACCAGGCCTTGCTCGATCTGGAGTACATCGAAGATGCGCGCTGCGACACCGACATGAATGTGGTGATGACCGGTGCTGGCCATTTTGTGGAAGTGCAGGGCACCGCCGAAGGTATGGCATTCACCCGCGCTCAAATGAACGCTCTGTTGGCACTGGCCGAAAAAGGCATTGCTGATTTGTGCACTTTGCAGCGAGCTGCATTGCAACGCGGTCTCTGAGTCGCTTCAAAAACAATAGCAAACAATGGCGCAGAATATGCCGAAAGATGGCATTTCGCCTTCAATGTCATGAAACTTGTTCTGGCGTCAAACAACGAAGGCAAACTTGCCGAATTGCGCAGCTTGTTCGCCCCCTTGGGGATTGAGCTGATCGCCCAGTCAACGCTGGGCATCGGTGAAGCTGAAGAGCCTTTTCGAACCTTTGTTGAAAACGCATTGGCCAAAGCCCGGTTCGCATCCCAACACAGTGGGTTGCCTGCATTGGCAGACGATGCTGGTCTGTGCGTCGATGCGTTTGGTGGCTTACCCGGCGTCGATACGGCGTACTACGCCACCCAGTTTGGCTACCCCAAAGGCGATGACAACAATGTGCATGCGTTGCTGGCACAGATGGCTGGTGTCACCCAGCGCCGTGCGGCACTCGTCAGCACGCTGGTGGCCGTGCGCAGCCCACAAGACCCTGAGCCTTTGATTGCCGTGGGTCGCGCTGTGGGCGAGATCACCCGTGAACCCGTGGGTGCCGGTGGCTTCGGATTTGACCCTGTGATGTTCATTCCCGCTTTTGGCAAAACCTTTGCTGAACTCTCTCCAGAAGTTAAAAATGCCCACAGCCACCGAGGTCAGGCGGCACGGGCCATGCTCGATTTGATCCGTTCCCGGTGGTTGGATGACGGGGTTTCGGCATGACCGCGATCTGGTCTCAACCATGAGCATGGAACCCCTGAAAGACGCGCAGTACTACCTGCGCCCAGGCCTGCTTCAATTGCCGGCGTTACCGCCCTTGTCGTTGTACGTGCACCTGCCTTGGTGCTTGAAAAAATGCCCGTATTGCGATTTCAATTCGCACGAATTCAGAGGGAGCGATGGGCAAGGGGAGTTGCCCGAGCAGCGGTACTTGGACGCCCTGCGTGCCGACATCGAAGCTGCCTTGCCCTTGATTTGGGGGCGCAGCATCCACAGCATCTTCATTGGTGGCGGAACGCCCAGCTTGTTTTCTCCGCAAGCGATCGATCAACTGTTGGGCGACATCCGCGCCCGTCTGAAACTCGATCCCGATTGCGAAATCACGCTGGAAGCCAACCCCGGTACCTTCGAGAAAGACCGCTTCAAGGCCTTTCGCAGCGCTGGGGTCACGCGCCTGTCCGTCGGTGTCCAGAGTTTCAACGACCAACACCTCCAGGCCTTGGGCCGAGTGCATGACCGTGCGCAGGCGATTGCCGCTGTGGAAGAGGCCGCCAGTGCGTTCGACACCTTCAACCTCGACATCATGTACGCGCTACCGGGGCAAACTTTGGCCGATGTGGAACGAGACATGGGCCAGGCCCTGGCCATGCAGCCGCCCCACATTTCGATCTACCACCTCACGATCGAGCCCAACACCTACTTCGCCAAATTCCCGCCACGCATCCCTGAAGATGACATGGCCTACGCGATGCTGGACCGCATCACGGCCTTGACCTCAGACCAAGGGCTGTCCCGTTACGAAGTGTCGGCTTACGCCAAGCCTGGGCACCGCTGTTGGCACAACCTGAATTACTGGCAGTTTGGCGACTACCTTGGGGTCGGGGCCGGGGCCCACAGCAAACTGAGTTTTCCACACCGTGTGGTGCGGCAAGTCCGCGCGCGTGACCCCAAGCTGTACATGGACACTGCCTTGCAAGGCAATGCCATCGTTCAAGAGGAAGAAATTTCCCGTGCGGACCTGCCTTTTGAGTACATGTTGAATGCGTTGAGGTTGCGTGAGGGGTTTGACCTGCCTGAATTCTCCGCGCGCACTGGTTTGGCTGTCACAGCCATCCAAAAAGCCCTGGCCACGGCGGAGGACAAGGGCCTGCTGACCCGAGACATGGCGCGCGTTACCCCGACCGAAAAAGGCTTTGATTTTTTGAGTGACCTGCAATCCTTGTTTTTGCCCGGTTAGAATCTAGGGCGACGTCAGGAAGAGTGGCAGAGTGGTCGATTGCACCGGTCTTGAAAACCGGCGATGGGAAACTATCCGTGAGTTCGAATCTCACCTCTTCCGCCAAATCCAAACCCCAAGTGACAGGCTCACTTGGGGTTTTCTTTTTTTGGAATGTGCATGGCTTTCGACGTTGCAAGGCACGTTCACTTGAGGCTCATTGAATGTGCGTAAAATACGCACTGTCACTGGGGAGTAGCCGCTCTTCGCAATGAAGTGGCTTACGTCAACACACTTGACCCGCAGGTCATGGCGTAAGCAGCCCAACGCCTGGCAAGACCTTTGACCACAAAGCCTCCGATTTGGCCGGGGATGCATTGTGGTCAATTGTTTTTGAACCGGCCTTGGAATCATCCCCCATCATGGAATCCCTGTTTGTCTCCACCGGTGTTGTCACGCTTGCCGAAATCGGTGACAAAACACAGCTCCTGGCGTTCATCCTCGCCGCTCGCTTCAAAAAGCCATTGCCCATCATCGGTGGCATCTTGTTGGCCACGATCATCAACCATGGACTGGCTGGCGTGCTGGGCGCCTGGATTACCAGCACGTTGACACCCGAAGTGTTGCGTTGGGTGCTGGGCATTTCTTTCATCGGTATGGCGCTGTGGACGATGATTCCCGACAAAATCGAGGAAGAAGAAACGCACATCGCTCAGCGCTTCGGTGTGTTTGGTGCCACCCTCATCACCTTTTTCCTTGCCGAAATGGGCGACAAAACCCAAATTGCGACTGTGGCCATGTCGGCCCACTATGCAGCGCCTGTGATGGTGGTCATCGGGACGACGCTGGGCATGCTCATAGCAGACGTTCCCGCCGTCTTTGTAGGCGACAAACTGGCGGGCAAAATTCCGATGCGTTTGGTGCATTCGATTGCTGCTGGCGTTTTTGCTGTGCTGGGCATTGCCACCCTTTTGGGTGCTGGTGCAAGCCTGGGGTTCTGACGAACAAGGACGGTGCTCAGTGCAAGGCGGAATGAAAGGCTGACTTAAAGGCCGGTCGCTGTTGGCGTGGCACATCGATGCGTTTGCACTGGTGCTCGTCAACAAAAGTTTCAAACGCCGCGACGCTCAGTGGCTTGCTGACCCTGTACCCTTGAATGAAATCACAGCCATGGACGGTGCGCAAAAAGTACAGCTGTGCTGGCGTCTCAACCCCTTCGGCGACCACTTTCAAATTCAGGTGATGTGCCATGCTGATCAACATGGATGACACCACACAAGCGTTATCGCTGGTCTCAATGTCTTTCACAAAAGACCTGTCAATCTTCAGTTGATCCAGCGGCAGTTGCGTCAGGTAGGCCAATGAAGAATAACCCGTGCCAAAGTCATCTAGCGCGAGCTCTAAACCCAAGGCTTTCAAGGCTCGCATCTTGGCGATGATGCCTTTGATGTCAGACACCATCATGCTCTCGGTCAGCTCCAACTTGAGGCGCCTCGGATTGACTTGGTGTTTGTCGATCACCGCTTTGACCGACGCTACAAAATCATCTTGTTGGATTTGGCAAGCGCTGATGTTCACCGCGACACTCAAGTCCGACATGTTGGGTTGGTGCGACCAGCAAGCCAGTTGACGACAGGCTGCATTCAGAGCCCATGTCCCTAGCGGAACCATCAGCCCACTTTCTTCCGCAACCGGGATGAAGTCGCATGGTGACACCATGCCACGCGTCGGGTGATGCCATCTCAGCAAAGCCTCGGCCCCGATCACCCTGTTTTCCTGGTCAACTTGCGCCTGGTAGTACAGCTCAAATTGGTGGGATGACGCCAGCCCCAAGCGCATGTCTGCAACCATGCCCGCGTGAGATTCCACCGCCTCTTGCATGGCTGAGTCATAAAAATTCAGGCAATCGCGCCCTTTGTCGTGGGATTTCATCGATGCCAAATCGACCTGTCGCAGCAAGTCGTCCACCGAATGGCGATGATCGTGGAATACCGTGATACCCACACTCGAAGATACGTGATGGTCTGTCAAACCCAGCCGATAAGGTTTGGCAACGCTGACCAAAATGTTGCTGGCGATTTCCTCTGCTTCCACCGCCGCTTGCGTGGCTTCCGTTGTCAAGTTTTCCAACACCACGGCAAACTCGTTGCCCGCCATGCGTGCCACCGTGTCAGAAGGGCGTACCTGCGCTTGGATGCGGTGAGCGACTTGGGTCAAGATCTGATCGCCTTTGTCGAAGCCCAGAGCGTCGTTGAGCATGCGGAAATTGTCCAGATTCAACAAAATGATGGCGCTGTGGTGCTGTGTGCGATGGCTGTTGCGCTGTGCTTGTTCAATTTTGTCGTGCAGCAACCGACGGTTCGGCAAGGTGGTCAGTGGATCGTAGTAGGCCAGATGGTTGATCTGCTTTGCAGCAAGCTTGCGGTCCGAAATGTCTCTCAGCAGCACCACCACATGGTGCTTATCGGCCCGGGTCACGGTCACCTCAAGGTCGATCCATTCATGGTTGCTTTTGCGGTGTTGTGTCTCAAACTGCTCGATACCTCGGCGATGGATACGCTGGACTTTTTCTGATATCTGCGCCTGTGTCGCCGTGCGTTCAAAGTGGGCAATGCTCATTGACAGGATTTCTTCGCGAGACCACCCCACCATGTTGCAGTAAGCGTCATTCACTTCAATGAAAGCACCTTCGGCAGTCAATATCCAGTAACCGACGTCTGTGCTGTTCAGTGCTTTTTCTGCAAAACTGGCACGTCTCGCTTTGACCGCCAGTTTGGGGTACATCAAGGCCGCCACCAAACCACTGAGCAGGGCTGCACTTCCCATGATGTTGGAGATGCCAGTGGTTGCTTCTTGTGTGAAAGCGGAATGGCCAGTCAGCACCAGCAGCGCGCTGCAAAATACCACCCCTGTGAGTGTTGCTGTGACGGTCAGTTGCGGTGGCTTTGAGATCATGGATTCGCACGACTTTGCCCAAATCTGGCAAGGTCATGTGAAAAAATGTATCACATTCATTTAAAAAATGATACTTTTCATTTGATGTCCGCTCAAAAACCGAAAAAACCGCCCTGGATGTGCTCAAAGATGGACTGAAACGCTATGGTAAAGATGAAATATGAAAACAAATGGCGAATTTGTTATCATATTTGCAGTCGGCCGCTTTCTCGAAACCCCGCCCACCCACCCATGGCCGGCTTTGCAGCGCCAGTTACCATACGGTGTCTGGCGCCATTTTTTTCGCAGCCAAAACAAA
>CAZHDP010000163.1:0-7303 GCA_964531605.1 uncultured Burkholderiaceae bacterium
ACTTGGCTACGAACCAAGGGGTCGTGGGTTCGATTCCTGCCAGCCGCACCAAACGAGTAGCCCTAGAACTGAAAAGTTCTAGGGCTTTTTCGTTTGTGCTCTGCTTTTAGATCAAGCCACCCAGATGCTCCAGGTCGAGCACGCGAGGTGGTTACCGCAGCGTGATCAAGCTCTGCCGTAATGGTCGTCGTAGCGAACGATGTCGTCCTCTCCCAGATATTCGCCACTTTGAACTTCGATCATCACCAGGTCCAGCAGGCCCGGATTGCTCAGTCGATGCTTGTGACCCGCAGGGATGTAGGTGGACTCGTTCGTGCGAAGCATCAGTTCTGTTTCACCATTGACCACCATGGCGGTGCCGCTTACCACGATCCAGTGCTCACTGCGGTGGTGGTGCATTTGCAGGCTCAATGAGGCGCCAGGTTTCACCTCAATGCGTTTGATTTTGAAGCGAGTGTCTTCTTCCAGCACGGTGTAGGTTCCCCAGGGACGGTGCACCGTCCTGTGGATTTTGTGCGCTTCGTGCCCTTGGGCTTTGAGTTTGTTGAACACATGTTTCACGTCTTGCGAGCGGTTGCGGTCAGCCACCAGCAGCGCGTCGGCCGTGTCCACAATGATCAGGTCTTTCAACCCCACCGTGCCTATGAGTCGGTGGTCACTTTGGATGTAGCAATGGTGCGTATCGTGCAACAGCGCCTCACCCTGTACGCGGTTGCCTTGTTCATCAGCAGGCGTCAGCTCACTGATGGCTGACCACGAGCCTATGTCGCTCCATCCGATGTCGCAGGGGACCACAGACACCTTGTTCGACTTTTCCATGACCGCAAAATCGATGGAGTCCTCACGGACTTGGCCGAACAACGACGTATCCAGTTCAACTTGCTGAAATGCGCCCGTTTTGCCAGCCCCAGCGGACCGGGTTGAACCCTCAAGGCAGACTTTGGTGGCTGCCAGGATGTCTGGACAGTGCTGTTCCATTTGACCCAACAAGGCGCCTGCTGTGAAGCAGAACATCCCAGAGTTCCACAAAAAGCGACCGCTGTCGACGTAGGCTTGGGCTTTGTCCAGGCTGGGTTTTTCCACAAAGCGCAGCACTGTGTTGCCCTCGGCTTCAATGTAGCCGTAGCCTGTTTCAGGGCTTTGTGGTTGGATCCCGAAGGTGACGAGCTGGCCTGTTTTGGCCAATTCACAGCCTTGCTGAACAGCCGCCTGAAACGCAGGCAGGTGTGCGATCAAATGGTCTGCCGCCAAGACCAGCATGATGGCTTCATTGCCGTGATCTTGGGCAATTTGAAGTGCTGCCGCGGCCACGGCTGCCGCGGTATTTCGACCGAAGGGTTCCAAAATGAAGGTGGTGGCAGTGCGTTTCGCGTTGACGTGGTCGTACTCGTCTCTGGTCTTGAACAGCAATTCGCGGTTGCTGACGGTGACGACCTCACTGACGTCGGGCAAGTGGGCACCGCGCAAAAAGGCTTTTTGCAACAGGCTTTCTCCGTCGCCCAGACGCATGAACGGTTTGGGGTGAAGCTCTCTGGACACAGGCCACAAACGGGAACCCACACCACCACACAAAATGACAGGAATCAGCACATCAACCTCTTTGCTTTGAAATGTCTGCGCATTCAGCGCTTTGCCTGCATGTTAGCCGAGCGTTGTCACCCGTATCGGGCCTTTGAGCGGTGTAAAGTGCCTGGCCATGAGCAAAGCTTTCACCAAAGAGTCTGAATCTGAGCTGGATGACGAAGAGCCAGGTCTGCCCGCCATTCCTGCGGGTAGCAAAAATTACATCACACCTCAAGGCTATGCGCGCCTGCGGGCGGAATTGCTGAACTTGATTGATGTGGACCGACCCAAGGTGGTGGAGATCGTTCATTGGGCAGCCAGCAACGGGGACCGCTCTGAGAATGGTGACTACATTTACGGCAAGAAGCGCCTGCGAGAAATCGACCGCCGCATCCGCTTTTTGACCCGCCGTTTAGACATTGCGTTACCAACAGATCCCAGCGTTCATTGGGGCGGAGATCAGGTGTTTTTTGGTGCAACAGTGACTTACGAAGACGATGCAGGCGTGCAGCGCACCGTCACCATCATGGGCATCGATGAAGCAGACAACGCGCAAAACCAGGTCAGTTGGGTCTCTCCCATCGCGCAGGCGCTGTTGAAATTGCGGGTAGGGGACGTGACCCGCTTGAAAACCCCTGGAGGTTGGCAAGAGGTAGAAGTGCTGGCCGTGGCCTACCCTCAGCCCTCTTCATCCTGACCACAGATGGCTCAGTTGCTTGGGCGAACCCGGAATGCGCGCAACACAGAATTGGTGCGTTTGAGTGTGCGGACCACGCTCTCCAGGTGAGCCAAGTCTTGTACCGACAGCGTCAACCGAAGGTCTGTCGCTTTTTGCGCAGAATCTTCGCCCATGTCAATGTGGGTGATGTCTGCACCAGCCGCCGCGATGGCGGTGGCAACTTTGGCCAGCACCCCCTTGCCATCAGACACCGTTACCACCACGCGTGACTCGAAGGTACGCACGGGTTCGTCGGCCCATTCCACAGGGATGAAGCGTTCCTTGTCTTTGTGCTGAAGGCGTTGCCCGATCGCACAGTCTTGGCTGTGCACCACCAGTCCCTCACCGCGTCCCAAGTACCCCAAAATTTGATCGCCTGGCACTGGCAAACAACAAGGCGCAAATTTCACCGAGGCGTTTTCGCTGCCGTCGAGCGTGACTGCCGTCATGCCCGTGGCGTCATTGGCACCAAAACGCTCACGCGTCATCAACACTGCATCTGGTTTCTCACCCGTTTCTCCCAACAACACCACCAATCGGCGCGCCACGATGCTGGCGATGCGTTTGCCCAAGCCAATGTCCGTCAGCAGGTCATTGAAATTGCGGTTGCCTGTGAAGCGGAAAAGCTTTTCCCAGAGCGCGTGGTGCGCGGCATCCTGCTCAGGTAGTTTTTCAATGCCCTCGGCGCGCACCGCTTGCGTCAGCAATTTTTCGCCCAAGCTGACCGACTCAGTTTGCGCCATGGTTTTGAGGTAATGCCGAATTTTGGATCGCGCCTTGCCGGTTCTGACAAAACCCAACCAAGCGGGATTCGGTGTCGACGCAGGATCTGTGATCACGGCCACCACATCGCCATTTTTGAGTTCAGTGCGCAACGGTACCTGTTCACCGCCTATGCTGGCGCTGACAGCTCGGTCGCCTACGTTGCTGTGGATGGCGTAGGCAAAGTCCACGATCGTGGCCCCCCGCGGCATCGCCATGATTTGTCCTTTGGGCGTGAACACGTACACAGCATCGGGGAACAAATCAATCTTGATGTGGTCCCAGAACTCGGCAGCATCACGGGTTTCGTCTTGGATGTCCAACAAGGATTGCAGCCATTTGCTGCCCAAGCGATCTGCCTGTCCGGCCTCTGGATTGTTGGCTTTGTAAAGCCAATGCGCCGCCACACCCGATTCGGCCACCATGTGCATGGCCTCGGTACGCATCTGAAACTCAACGTTGATGCTGGCAGGACCCACCAAGGTGGTGTGCAACGACTGGTAGCCGTTGATTTTGGCGATCGCGATGTGGTCTTTGAATTTGCCAGGAACCGGCTTGTAAAGTTGGTGAAGGATGCCCAGCGCCGTGTAGCAATCCGTCACGGTAGGCACGATGACCCTGAAACCATAAATGTCTGTGACTTGCGCAAAGCTCAAATGCTTGTTGTCCATCTTGCGGTAGATGGAGTAAAGCGTTTTTTCTCGTCCGGCGATGCGTACCTTCATCCCATGGTCAGAGAACGAGGCCTCAACTTCCTGCGATACTTTTTGCAGCAGGTCGCGTCGCCTGCTGCGCGCCCGCGAGATTGCTTTGGTCAGCACTTTGTAGCGCCATGGCCGAAGGAACTGGAACGCCAAGTCCTGCAACTCTCGGTACGTTTGGTTCAAGCCCAGACGGTGTGCAATCGGGGCATATATTTCCAGGGTTTCGCTGGAAATGCGCACCTGCTTGTCCCTTGACATGTCGGCCATGGTTCGCATGTTGTGCGACCGGTCTGCCAGCTTGATCAGGATGACGCGAACATCCCGGGCCATGGCGAGCAACATTTTGCGGAACGATTCCGATTGGTTTTCTTCGCGCGTGTTGAACTGCAGTTTGTCCAGCTTGGTGAGCCCATCTACCAGTTCAGCCACAGGGGCGCCAAACTTCTCAATGAGGTCATGCTTGGCGATACCGCAATCCTCCATCACGTCGTGAAGCAGTGCAGCCATCAGGGCTTGTGCATCGAGCTTCCATTCGGCGCACTGTGCTGACACGGCGATGGGATGGGTGATGTACGGCAACCCGTCTTTGCGCATCTGTCCCAAGTGGGCTGAGTCTGCGAACCGATACGCGCTGCGCACTTGCTCAATCTCGGTTGCACTCAAGTAGTCCAACTTGGCGGTGAGCGCAGCAAAGCTGGCTGCCGCTGCGTTGGCCGCCGCGACTTTGGCTGCGGCTGGGTTGTGCAATCCAGCTTCTGGGGCGGTGGGCGCAGCTTTGTCAGCTTTGGAAGAGGGTTGAATGGTGGCGGCGCTCATGTGTCAAATATAGCGCGCTTGCTGCCCATGTTGGGCGAAGCCGATTGCAAGGGTGATTGAGATGAAGGTTATTGCACCTGTATGTCTGCCATCTGACGCTTCATCAGATGAAAAAAAAGCGCCTCACGGCGCTTTGATGGTCAGGGCTGGGTTGAGCCGCCAGTGTTTGAGCTCAGCCCGGTACTTTTTTCAGCATCTCCAAGCCGATTTTGCCCGCAGCGATTTCACGCAGGGCGGTGACTGCTGGTTTGTTTTTGCTTTCGATTTTGGGCGTGTGGCCTTGGCTCAGCATGCGTGCACGGTAGGTGGCTGCCAACACGAGTTGGAAGCGATTCGGGATCTGTTCGAGACAGTCTTCAACGGTAATGCGGGCCATGATTTTCTCCGGGGAACGAACAGTAAGCCAATAGGTGAGCAAGCAGCGCTGCAGCCTCGGTTCAAGGTGCAATTCTCAGTGCTGAAAACACATCAGCCCTGGCGCGACTTTGCGCAGAAAACTTGAGTCGTTGTGCGTGAACAATTGCTTTGATGTCGAACAACGCGCGCTCAAATACCTCATTGATTATAACGAAGTCAAAATTTCGGGCACTGGCCATCTCTACTGCCGCATTCTGCAAGCGCGTTTCGATGACCTGGGCACTGTCTTCACCGCGACGCTGCAGTCGAGATTGAAGCTCTTCCCAGCTTGGAGGCAGGATGAAGATCAAGACCGCATTGGCAAACACTTTTTTGATCTGGGCCGCGCCTTGAAAGTCAATCTCAAGAATGATGTCTGCGCCATGGGCGATCCGGTCTTCGATCGCCTTTTTAGACGTGCCGTACCTGTAGCCATGCACATTGGCCCATTCCACAAAGGCGTTTTGCGCGATCATGGCGTCAAACTCAGGTTCAGAGATGAAAAAGTACTCTCTGCCATGCTTTTCTTGGCCACGTGGTGCTCGCGTGGTGTGCGACACCGAGGGCTGCACGCGGGAGTCCAGCTCCTGCAACGCCTTGACGAGACTGGATTTGCCAGCTCCGCTGGGAGCTGCGACAACAAAGAGGTTTCCGGGATAGTCCATGCGTGAGCCTGATCTGGGTAGCGAATTATTCGATGTTTTGGACTTGTTCGCGCATCTGCTCGATCAAAACCTTCATGTCCACGCTGATACGTGTCATGTCCATCACGGCCGATTTAGACCCCAAGGTGTTGGCCTCACGGTGCAGTTCCTGAATCAAGAAATCCAGGCGCTTGCCCAATTCGCCCCCTTTTTTCAACAAACGGGTGATTTCGTCCAGGTGTGAGCCTATCCGTGTGAGTTCTTCTGCCACGTCCACTCGGATGGCAAATGCCGCGGCCTCGGTCAAAGCCCTGTCTTGAGCAGCCTCTGGCAGGCTGCTGCCTTCAGCCAAAGCGAGTGCTTCCTTCCAGCGCTCAAGAAACTTCAGGCGCTGTTGCTCCATCAATTGGGGCACCAAAGGCAGTGCCTGCTGTGACAACTCACGGAGCGAGCCCACCCGGTCAAGCAACATCGTTGCCAAGCGTTTGCCTTCCCGCTCACGGGCCAATTGCAAGTCACGAAGGGCCGTTGTCGCCAATGAGAGCAGGTCTGGCCCCCAGTCGGTGGACTCACTGGTTTCACTGGCCGACAAGCGCATGACTTCTGCCACGCTCAGTGCCGACGCCGCAGGCAACCAACCTTGGACCTTGTTTTCGAGCATGGCCAGCTTCTGCAGCAGTCGGGGGGATGGTTCCACCAACGCACCGTTGACATTCGACTCCAGGTTTACCCGCAATTCCAGCTTGCCACGTTTGCAGTGCGACTGCACCAGCTCTCGCAAAGCAGGTTCGTGTTGCCGAAGGTCGTCTGGGAGCCGAAAAGCGATGTCCAGAAAACGGCTGTTGACGGATCGGATTTCCAGTCCCAACCTTGCGCTGGCCTGTTGAGATGCTGGTGCAACCCCTGTTGCCGCCGCCGACAAGTCTGGCGTGGGCGTGGCCTGGGTTTGTGCGCTGGCATAACCCGTCATGCTGTAAACTGGCATTGAACTCTTTACATGGTGTGAACACAAAAAAATGGCAGCGGGGAGGATCCAGTCCTGCATCCGCTTGCGCTCGCTGACGCGATTATGTCAAAGGTAAAACCCGCCCCACTTCCCCCTGACACCATGATTGGTGGCTACAAAGTCATCAAAAAATTGTCTGCGGGCGGCTTTGGTTTGGTTTATCTGGCGCTCGACAAGCAAGGGCAGGAAGTCGCGATCAAAGAATACATGCCAACATCGTTGGCGTCCCGGGCACCCGGTGAGTTGTTGCCACAGGTACAACCTGAGAAACTTTCGTTGTACCGCTTGGGGCTGAAGAGCTTCTTCGAAGAAGGCCGTTCGCTCGCTCAAATCTCTCACGCTTCAGTGGTCAGCGTGCTGAATTTTTTCCGTGAAAACGAGACTGTGTACATGGTCATGAATTTTCTGGAGGGTGCCACCCTCCAGGATTTCATCATCACAGCCCGCGACCTGAAAAAACAAAAGATATTCCGCGAGTCCACCATCCGGTCTTTGTTTGATGAAATCTTGCGTGGTTTACGCATCGTGCACCAGCACAAGATGCTGCACCTGGACATCAAGCCGGCCAATATTTTCATCACCGATGACAACAAGTCGGTTTTGATCGACTTTGGTGCCGCCCGCGAGGTACTTAGCAAAGAAGGCAACTTCATTCGCCCGATGTACACCCCCGGCTTTGCTGCGCCCGAGATGT
>CAZHDP010000164.1:0-3928 GCA_964531605.1 uncultured Burkholderiaceae bacterium
ACCATCGCCCCCGTTGGGACCACCAAACTCTTTGTACTTCTCATGCCGGAACGAGACGCAGCCGTTCCCGCCATCGCCGGCAGCGACGTCGATGTAGGCTTCATCCACGAATTTCATAAGCGCTTCAAGGTTGATGTTGTTGACCGAATACCAGCGACAACAAGAGTCTAAAACAACAAAGCCCCGACAGGCGGGGCTTCGAGAAGGTCGAAGTGACGGGCTATCAGGCCGGGGTCACGTTCACCATGTGCTTGTTCATGCTGCCTTTGACAGCAAAACTGACGTGACCGTCAGTCAGGGCGAACAAGGTGTGGTCTTTGCCAACGCCGACATTGGTGCCAGCGTGGAAACGGGTGCCACGTTGACGAACGATGATCGAGCCTGCGCTGATCAGTTCACCGCCAAACGCTTTCACGCCGAGCATTTTGGGCTTGGAATCACGCCCGTTTCGCGTCGAGCCGCCGCCTTTTTTCTGTGCCATTTTGGATAACTCCTGTGTCGACTATCGAGGCTTAGCCTGCGATAGCACCGATTTGCAACTCAGTGTACGTCTGGCGATGGCCTTGACGCTTTTGGTAGTGCTTACGACGGCGCATTTTGAAAATGCGAACCTTGTCGTGCTTACCCTGGGCCACAACCGTGACCGTGACCGTTGCACCGGACACCAAGGGCGTGCCTACCTTGATTTCAGCGCCGTTGCCGACTGCCAAAACCTGGTCGATCACGATCTCTTGGCCAACGTCCGCAGCAATCTGTTCTACTTTAATTTTTTCGCCAGTAGCAACACGATACTGTTTGCCACCGGTTTTTATGACCGCGTACATGTATAACCTCTTAGACCTCAAGCCCACCAATGCACACCAGCGACAAGCTGGATAACCATGGGCTTACAAGTGAATTTTCTGCAGCGAATTCCACAGAACCAACGAGTTTAACACGACAGCTTGCTTTTGCCTAGCCCCCTCAGGACTGCGCAAGCAACAGTTGCGCTTGTTTCTTATAATCGCGCAAGCTTGAGATCATCCGTCTTGTCTGCAAACTCCTCCCCTTCCTCCTCCGCCCTTGCCCTGATTGCCGACGATTTGGCACAAGTTGACAAGGTCATTGGTCAACGCCTCGACTCTGGCGTACCGCTGGTCGGCGAAGTCGCCCGGTACATCATTTCGGCAGGCGGCAAACGCGTGAGACCGTCATTGCTGTTGCTGTTCGCTGGCGCCTTGGGTTACCAAGGCACACAGCACTTCAACCTGGCTGCTGTGGTGGAATTCATCCACACCGCGACCTTGCTGCACGACGATGTGGTCGATGAATCCACATTGCGCCGTGGACGCTCCACAGCCAACGAAATCTTTGGCAATCCCGCCAGCGTATTGGTCGGCGACTTTTTGTATTCCAGGGCATTCCAGATGATGGTTGACGTCCAGGACATGCGGGTCATGCAAATCCTGTCAGACGCCACCAATGTGATTGCAGAGGGCGAAGTGCTGCAATTGATGAACATGCACGATGCCGAATTGGACGAGGCAGCCTACCTGCGGGTCATACGCTCCAAAACAGCCAAACTGTTTGAGGCCAGCACCCGCTTGGCTGCCGTACTGACACACCAAGCACAACACATTGAAGAGGCCTGCGCCACCTACGGACAAGCGCTGGGCACAGCCTTTCAGGTCATCGACGACGCTTTGGACTATGACGGTGACGCCGCCGAAATGGGCAAAAACCTGGGCGATGACTTGCGTGAGGGCAAAAGCACCCTGCCCTTGATCATCGCCATGCAGCGCGGTACACCTGCCGAGGCAAAAGCCATCCGCGAAGCCATTGAAACAGGCTCGGTGACCCAGCTCAACGACATCATTGCCATCGTCAAACACACAGGCGCGCTGACGGCCACCCGAGACGCTGCGGCCGCAGAAGCACAGCGTGCGATTGACGCCGTCCAAGCGCTTCCCGATAACCCCTACAGGTCTGCACTGGTGCAATTGGCATCGTCGCTGCTCCAACGCCGCGCCTGACATTTGGGTGGAACCATGAACACTGAAACCGCAACTGTCACCCTCCCGTTTCGAAAGCCGACCGTCACGCATCCGACCAAGGAAAAACTCAGGAACACCGCCCTGACGCTGATGAAAACCATGTCTGTGGAAGCGGTGACGGCAGACCAAGTGCTGCAGCACTCAGGGGTTTCCAAAGGCTCGCTGTACCACCACTACACCGATTTCCCCTCGTTGATTGAAGACTGCCTTGCGTATGAATTTTCGCAAAGCGTTGACTTGACCATCGATGCACTGACGCGGATCTTGGCAAACTCAACCAGCAAAGAAATGGTGTTTGCCGGGCTCGAAAAAATCACCCAGGCCACCCAAGCCCCAGAACGACGGGACTTCCGGTTGCGCCGCGCCCGGATCTTGTCCCATACCGAGAACAACGCCAGGTTCACCCAAGTTCTGGCCCAACAACAGCAACGGCTCACGGCGGCCTTGACGGACCTGTTCCGACAATGCCAACTCAAAGGCTGGATGAACACTGACTTTGACCCCCATGCCGGAGCCGTCCTCATCCAAGCCTACACCCTGGGCAAAGTCGTGGATGACGTGACCGCTGAGCCCATGGACCCCGCGCAATGGAACGCACTCATCACCCGCTTGGTTGAACGGGTTTTCGGGTAAATCCTCGCCTCCGAAGGCGCCTCTGTGACCCTGCAAAGAAAACGCCAAGGCGTCACCACGCCTTAAAAATGATAATAAAATGAAACTTACGAGGTAAATTTGAAATAACAGCATGAGACACCCTATCCGGTCTATTCAACCGACTGCACTGAAAGCTCCCGCAGTCCACGCCACCAAGAAAAAGTTGCTGGCGACGGTCATGGCATTGATGGCGGAGTTGCCGCTGGAAGCCATCACGGCAGACCATGTGCTGAAGCATTCTGGGGTGTCCAAAGGTTCGCTGTACCACCACTACGCAGATTTTTCTGAACTGATCGAAGAAGGGCTGGTGCAAGAAATGGCCATCGGCATTGATCAAAAATTGGCCCAAATGGCGTTGCTCACACAGCACGCGACATCAAGCAACACCTTTTTGGATGGCCTCCATGCGCTGATTGCGGACAGTCAATCGCAAGCACAGCAGCACACCAGGCGACGCATGGCACGCATACTGGCCCATGCAGAGAACAACGACCGCTTGGCCAAAGCATGGGCAACGCAACAACAGCGGCTCACAGACGGCTACGCTGCACTCCTCGCAACCTGTCAAGACAAAGGGTGGCTTTCTCCTGCAGTCGAGCCTCATGCGGCCGCTGTGCTCATCCAGGCGCTGGGCCTGGGGCAAGTCATCGACGATGGGTCAGCCATGCCTATGGGACCTGCCCTGTGGAACAACACACTTCAGCAGCTGGTCAAAAGCCTGTTTACGCCACCAACCGCGGTGGCATGAGACTCAAAACTTGAAACAATCAGGGGATGAACACCATCCTCTGGTTGCTGTTGCCCAACGACTGCAAGGCCTTCGCTTTCAAGGCAGCGCCAACCTGAGATCCAGTAACACCGTCAACCAGGCCATGGCGATGCAAACAGTCTCCGTATCAACCACCCACCTGCTCTACTTGCACGGGTTCAGATCGTCACCCCAATCAGCCAAAGCCCGGCAAGTGGCCGCGCGGGTCGCGCGTTTGAACGCCGCGGACCCCAAACGGGTGACCTGGTGGTGCCCACAACTGCCCCCCTCACCTGAAGCCGCCATGGCCATGGTGAGCCAGGGGATTGCCGACTGGCCTGCCGCCACCATGGCGGTGATCGGGTCCTCTTTGGGTGGGTTTTATGCGACCTGGGTCGCCGAACGCCAGGGCTGCAAAGCCGTGCTGCTCAACCCTGCCGTCAACCCGGCGCGGGACCTCGTCAAGCACCTGGGGGTGCAAACCAGTTGGCAT
>CAZHDP010000164.1:3938-7227 GCA_964531605.1 uncultured Burkholderiaceae bacterium
GAAACGTTCACGGTTCACGAAGGCTACCTGGGAGAGTTGCAGGCCCTCGAATGCGGACCCGTTCGCCACCCAGAGCGCTACTTCAGCGTCATGGCGAAAGGGGACGAAGTCCTGGATTGGCGCGAAATGACCGGACGATACCCCGGCACCCGCATCAAACTGCTGCCTGGCAGCGACCACGGCTTGAGCGATTTTGAACAGCACATCGACGAGGTCTTTGCCTTTTTGAACCTGCGCTGAGGCCGCCTCGCCCAGGTCAACGGGATGTACCGAGCCCAGGAATGGGACAATAGCGCGCATGTACGCATTGTTTGAAGAAAGCGGCAAGTTCCTTGCCGGTCGGGTGTTGTCTGAAGCCGAAGCTTCTGCACAGGTCGAGCTCGACTCCGGCAAACGGGTCAAGGTCAAAGCCGTCAACCTGTTGCTCAAGTTTGAAAAGCCTGCTCCCGCCGAGTTTTTGGCGGCCGCGCAGGCCGTGAGCCAAAGCATCGAGCTGGACTTGGCTTGGGAATTCGCCCCTGAAGAAGAGTTTGGCTTTGCCGACCTGGCGCGCGACTACTTCAGTGAAAAAGCCACGCTGACCGAACAAGCTGGTGCCTTGCTGCGTCTCTACGAGGCCCCCCACTACTTTCGACGCGCGGGCAAAGGCCGTTTTCGCAAGGCTGCTGCTGACATCTTGCAGCAAGCGTTGGCGGGCATCGAAAAGAAAAAAGCCCTTGCCCAGCAAATTGCCGATTGGGCCACCGCGTTGGGCGCAGGAGAGTGCCCAGCCCCCATCCGCGAGCAGCTTTACAAAATCCTGTTCAAACCAGACAAAAACGCCCCCGAATACAAAGCCGTGGTCGAGGCCTCGCGCGCCACCCAAACGCCGCCCTTGGACTTGCTCGAACGCGCAGGCGCTATCGATTCGCCCTACCAGTTCCACTGGAAGCGCTTCTTGTTCGAGAACTTCCCCAAAGGCACGGGTTTCCCTGCCCTCGAAGCGCCCCCCATCAAAGACGATTTGCCCCTGGCCACCGTGCAGGCGTACTCGATTGATGACTCCGCAACCACCGAAATCGACGATGCCTTGTCAGTGCAAGGCTTGGGCACCGGGACCGTGGTGTTGGGGGTGCACATTGCGGCACCGGGGCTGGCCATTGAACCAGGCAGCGCCATCGACCAACTGGGTCGCAACCGCCTGTCGACCGTGTACATGCCGGGCTACAAAGTCACCATGCTGCCCGACAGCGTGGTGCAGCAGTACACCTTGGCAGAGGGCCGCGCCTGTCCCGCGGTATCGCTGTACGTGACCTTGGACGAAGCCACCCTGGCCATCCAATCGTCAGAAACCCGACTGGAACGCGTCCCCATCACCGCCAACCTGCGCCACGATCAACTTGACACCGTCGTCACCGAGGCATGGCTGGAAAACACTGAGTTTCAACACGAAGATTCAGCCCTTCAAAAAGCCGCTTTGGGCATGCCCATAGGGCGTGACACGCTATCATTTTTATACCGTTTGGCCAAACACCTGAAGGCCCAGCGCGAGGTGATTCGCGGCAAGCCCGAAACGTTCAACCGCCCGGACTACAACTTCCGCCTGCTGCGTGACGATCCCACCCTCGATGGCACCGAGCCACAAGGCGATGAAACCGTGCAAATCACGGTTCGCCGTCGAGGTGCACCGCTGGACCTGATCGTCGCCGAAGCGATGATCCTGGCCAACAGCACCTGGGGCAACTGGATGGCCGAGCTGGGCGTGCCTGGCATCTACCGCAGCCAAGCCAGTCTCGCGCCAGGAATCAAAGTGCGCATGGGAACCAAAGCACTGCCCCACGCTGGCATCGGTGTGAAGAGCTATGCCTGGAGCACCTCGCCCTTGCGCCGCTACACCGACTTGGTCAACCAATGGCAGATCATTGCCTGTGCAAAACACGGCAAAACCGCAGCGCTGGCCGCACCGTTCAAACCCAAAGACGTCAACCTGTTTGCCATCATCTCGGGGTTTGACGCAGCCTACAGCGCTTACAACAGCTACCAGTCGGGCATGGAACGGTTCTGGACGCTGAAGTACCTGCAGCAAAACAACATCACCGAGCTGACCGGCAGCCTGTTCAAAGAGGGCATGGTTCGCGCCGATGATTTGCCGCTGGTCCTCCCCGTGATGGGCGCGCAAGATGCCCCACGCGGTGCCAAATTGCGCATCAAGCTGGGGGAGGTAGACGCCATCACCTTGGACATTGGTGGCACGGTGACAGAGCGCCTAGACAGTGATGCCAATACCGCAGCCCCAGCAGAAGACGGTGCCGAGGAAGACGACGACAGCGCCATGCCATTGACCATCGCCGTGGACCTGAACGATGCGCCTGTTGACGGTACCGCCCCCGCACA
Organism: uncultured Burkholderiaceae bacterium; assembly: GCA_964531605.1. GTDB lineage: Bacteria > Pseudomonadota > Gammaproteobacteria > Burkholderiales > Burkholderiaceae_C > Defluviibacillus. Next base: position 6,312 of record CAZHDP010000164.1, read on the forward strand.
AACGGAGTCTGCCGCGCCGTGAGCTGGGCCAAGTTCACCACGATGCAATGGGCACTGGGCGTGTCCATCGCGGTCCACGCCGCGCTGCTGACGGTGCGCTTTGTGGACCCCGAAGCGTTCAACCGGGTGTTTGAGGACACGCCGCTCGAAGTCATCCTGGTCAACGCTCGCAGCAACGAACGGCCAGACAAGGCACAGGCCCTGGCTCAAGCCAACCTGCAAGGAGGCGGCACTGCCGACAAGGGCCGGGCCTCGTCCCCACTGCCGCCGTCCCTGCAGTCCGCTCAAGGCGATGCCACCGAAGACGCCGCCCGCAAAGTTGAAGCCTTGCAAGAACAGCAAACCTTGCTGTTGGCCGACATCAAGCAACAACTGGCCGCCATGCCGCAGGCAGAACCCAAAACGGCCCCAAACCCGCAACAAGCGGCCCGCGAGGAGAAGCGCAGACACCTCATCAAGCTGCTGGCCGAAATCGAGCGGCGCATCAACGAAGAGAATGCCCGTCCTAAAAAACGCTACATCAGCCCATCGACCAAAGAAGCGGTCTACGCGCTGTACTACGACAAGATGCGGCGCAAGATCGAAGACAAAGGCACCGAAAATTTCCCCCAAATCGCGGGCAACAAGTTGTATGGCGAACTGTTGATGACACTCACCATCAACCACGATGGAAGGGTGCTGAGTTCAGAAGTGGTGCAATCCTCAGGCAACACCGCCCTGGACCGGCGAGCGCAGGCCATCGCCAAATCTGCGGGGCCGTTCGAGCGCTTCAGCACGGGCATGCGACGGCAGTTTGACCAGATGGTGCTGGTGGCCCGTTTTCGGTTCACCAAAGACGAAGCCCTCGAAGCCAACCTGAGCGCCAAATGAACGCCGAACAGACGCTAAATGAACGCCAGATGAGCCCTAAGCCAGC
>CAZHDP010000165.1:0-3550 GCA_964531605.1 uncultured Burkholderiaceae bacterium
ACATCTTGCGCATCAAACTGATCGGCGTGATCCCTGAATCTGAAGCCGTGTTGCAAGCGTCTAACCAGGGCGTGCCCGCCGTTCACATGCAAGGCTCCGACGTGTCTGAGGCTTACAAAGACGTGATCGACCGCTTTTTGGGCGAAGACAAGCCCCTGCGCTTCATCGAAGCCGAAAAAGTGGGCTTCTTCAAACGCCTCTTTGGAGGTAAATAAGCCATGTCGTTTTTGTCTTTTCTGCTCGGTGAGAAGAAAAAAACCGCCAGCGTTGCCAAAGAACGCCTGCAGATCATCCTTGCTCATGAACGCAATGGCCGCAATGCGGCCGAACCCGATTATTTGCCTGACCTGCAACGCGACCTGGTGGCGGTGATCAGCAAATACATCAAGATCGATCCCAAAGACATCAAGGTCAACCTGGAACGCCAGGACAACCCGGAAGTGCTCGAAGTCAAAATCGAACTGCCTGACGCCAAAAACTGACTCGAGGTACGCCACGTACCTTGCTCAAACCCACCCAAGCCGCTTGAAAAAGGGCTTGGGACCTGCTTTGCAATGAAGCAGGTGCTCATCAACCTGCATGGGCGCTTCTCTTTACTCCCCTCACACGCTGACAGACCCGTTTTAAGGCACCCAGAAGCACTTTGTGTTCACCCGGCAGGGGTCAGAGTGCGGATGAGGCATTTTGCCTTCACAACCGACTCTGCATATTCGCTGTTCGTCAGCACGAAAAGCCCCTCTTTTTTGCCAAACTGTCTTCTTTATCTCTTCTCTATTTCTCTTATTTCAAATTAGTAGTAGTAGTAAGGGAGGCCCCTGTCTGTGGACAGGCCACATTTTTTCAATGTCGACAAGCACTTGGCGGTTTCAAAACCCTGTGTGCGCACCCCTTTTCCTGCTGGCCACGAACGGGGACAACTTTGCAAAAACAAGATTATCTGTGGATAACTCAGCGCTTGTGCCAGCATTGTCCACAGGTTTGTCAGAATCCGCCTCATCCCGGAGCGCCAAGCCCTGCCTGGCCCTTTTTGTTTTGAATTGATGCCCTGCTTAAAAGCAAGTAAGATTACAACTTCCAATTCTTACCTGATCTGAGGTGCTGCATGCTGGTAACTGACAAAGGCCAAATCACGATTCCCAAAGAAGTCCGCTTGGCCGCGGGCGTGGTGCCCGGCACCGAGGTGAGTGTGCGTTTTGAGGCGGGGAAGATCGTGGTTGAAAAATTGTCCAATGGCCGCAGCACAGACCGCCGCGAGCAGATGCGCAAGGCCGCTGCCAAGGCGCGCGAGGGAATGAGTGCCGAATACCAAGCGCTGGGTGCTGATGAAATCATGGCCTTTTTGCGCGGTTGAGGCAGTCACACATGGCGAGCCTGTCGCACTACGACGGTGGCAGCGGCTTCATGGTCGACAGCAATGTTTGGATCGATTGCATGGACGCCAGCAGCCCTTGGCACGACTGGGCCATTGACCAGCTGCAAGCTTGCAGCGAACAGGGTGTGTTGCACATCAATGTCTTGATTTATGCCGAATTGCTGGTGCCCGGCGCGCCGCCACGGTTGCTGGACGACATGCTGGCGGTGTATGAAACGCACCGCAGCGCCCTGCCTTGGTCAAGTGCCGCGCTGGCCGCCCAAGCGTTTCGGCTGTACCGTGAGCGTGGAGGCGCCAAGACTGCGCCGTTGCCAGACTTTTTGATCGGCGCGCATGCGGCGGTGGCCAATTTGACAGTGCTCACGCGGAATCAGGCACCGTACCGCAGTTATTTTGGTCGTTTGAAAACCTTGGGTGTCTGACGCAGTCCAACCGAGCCTGCCAAGGGACTGCCGCGCATTCTGAAAATGCACGCCAATCGGAAGAGAATTAGACCTGCGCAGGGCAAACCCCAAACATGCCTGCCGAAGTGATTGATCGACACGAGGAGTCAGGCAACGCAGTTCAAGCTACACCACAATTGGGGTCAGTATTTGGGTCACAAGGTGTCGGGGCAGGCGCCGGACTCCCCGCCCCACCCGTCGCAGCCTCCACCCGCACACCCTCAAACACTCGCTTCACCACCACCCCACCCGGCGTGGTCGCCAGCACTGTGAATTTTTTGGTACCCGTTTTCACCGTCGCTGTGTTGTTCGTGAAAATCACCCAAAACTGGTTCGACCCCACCGTGTACAGCTGAAAAATGGGCAGCCCATCAGTCCCCAGGCTGGTTTCTGCCCCATCTGCGCTGATGCTCAAGGTACACGCTACCGTGGCCACGCAAGACAGGTCGGCCACCACCGTGGCGCGGAACAGCCCGCCACCCTCAGTGAATACGGTTTGCCCCAGGTTGCCCAAGATGGCTGATGCGGCCACTGGCGCCGGGCTGGGGGCTGGTGTTGGGACAGGGCTCTGGGCGGGAACGGGTGTAGGCGCAGGCACCGGGGACGGTACAGGCGTTGGTGCGGGCACGGGTGCTGCGGCCACAATCACCAGCGTCACCGTGCGAGCGTCCGTCTTGGCATTGGCTGTGCCCGCATTCAGTGTCACCCGTTGTGTCACGGTGTAGGTGCCCGGCTGCACGGCTTGGGTGATCTTCAGGGTGTTGGTGGCCGGGTCATAGCTCACCCCAGCAGGCAAACCCAACACCTCAAACGTGGCACCTGCAGGCACAGACGCCAGCGGCACAAAATTGGTCAGGCTCACATCGGTGAACGTGGCTGCAGGCAAGGTCACGGTGACCTTGTCGGTGCCCGCCACAAAGGCGATCACCACCTGCTGCCCGTTGCCGTCCACCGTGGTCACCGAACCACTCCCCCCGCCGCAAGCCGTCAATGCAAACAAAAGGGCCAAAGTAGCCGGAATGCGTGAACGTGTGAGGTTCAGGGCGTCATCATGCTGTGGGCTGTGGGCTGTGGGCTGTGGGCTGTGGGCTGTGGGCTGATCTCACGGGCTCCCTTTCGCTGTTTGTGGATGTCCGCAAAGTGTAGGTCAAACCCCTCATGTCTTCGTGGGCAATATTCACGCGTGAGGGGTCAAGACTTGTTTGTTTGCCGCACTGGCTGACCAGGGCCCCTTGAGGACCCTGGGGTCAAATCCTCAAGGCTGGGCAAAGCCCTTTTCTTTGACAATCCGCGTCCACACCTGGGTGTAGGCTTTTTCGCGGGTCGCCAACTGTGCTTGTGACATGTAGCCCACGCTCAAGCCCATGGCCGTCAGGCTGTCGTGGATGCCTTTTTGGGCAAGCACTTTGGCCAACGCAGCGCCAACGCCATCGATCGACGCTTGGGGGGTGCCCTTGGGGGCGAACAGGCCGTAGTAAGGCAGGTCTTCAAAGCCGGTCAAGCCCATTTCACTGAATGTGGGCACGTCTGGCAGTGCCGCTTGGCGCTGGCTGCCCAACACACCCACCACGCGCAGCTTGCCAGCGCGGTGGTTTTCAATGAAATCAGGCACAGAGGCCACACCCGCGCCAATCTGGTTGCCCAGCATGTCGGCCATCATGGGCGCGCTGCCGCGGTAGGGTGCGGCTACCACGTCGAGCTTGACTTTTTCACCGATCAACTTCACCAAAACCTC
>CAZHDP010000165.1:3560-7202 GCA_964531605.1 uncultured Burkholderiaceae bacterium
GAAGGTTTTCACGGGTGTGCCGCCCGACACGGCGAAGCAATTCACGAAGGTGGCAAAACCGGCCACCGACACAAAGTCTTGCACCGGGTCAAAGCCTGGGTTTTTGGTGACCAGCGGCAGGATCGACACGGTGTGGTCATGCGACAAAAACAGCGTGGTGCCATCGGGTGCCGCCGCTTTCAGGGCTTGCGCTGCCAGCTGGCCGCCCGCACCGGGCTTGTTGTCCACGATCACGGGCACGCCCAACTCGTCTTTGAGCTTGTCAGCCAGCATGCGCGCAATGGCGTCCGTGCCACCACCCGGAGGAAAGCCCACCAAAATGCGCACCGTCTTGCCGGTCTGTGCCATGCTCCACGGGGCGGCCAGGCTGCTGGCGGCCAAGCTGAGGGCTGCGGAAAAGTGTCTGCGTTGGATGGACATGGGGTTTCCTCAGTTAAAACGCCCATTCTAGGAGAGCTTGCGCTCGTTTTTTGCTTTCAAATTCATAGCAAACTACCCTTGTGGTGTTTGTCCAAAGCTGCTAAAAACCATTGAATTTCATCCACACGGAGGAGAACCGTTCATGTCCACAGACACCACCACCGCCAACACCACAGGGACCGTCACCTTGCACCGCGTGATCTGCGCCCCCGCTGAACGCATCTACCGCGCCTTCCTCACCCCAGACGCCATGTGCAAGTGGTTGCCACCCCATGGCTTCACGGGCAAAGTCCATCACCTCGATGCCAAGGTGAGCGGCACTTACAAGATGTCGTTCACCAACTTGTCGTCTGGCCAAAGCCACACCTTCGGCGGCACCTACCTCGAACTGGTGCCCAACGAACGCATTTGTCACACCGACAAGTTTGATGACGCCAACTTGCCCGGCGAAATGTGTGTCACCATCACGTTTGAGCCCGTCTTTTGCGGCACCGAAGTGCACATCGTGCAATCAGGCATACCCAGCGTGATTCCTACTGCGTCTTGTTACCTGGGGTGGCAACAGTCCTTGGTTTTGTTGGCCCAGTTGGTGGAAGCAGAGATACCCGGCTGATCTGGTTGATCTCCATCCGGCACAGTCATTGAAGCCAACAAGCGCGAGCACTGGCACTTGTGCCAGATAAGGGCTAAGCCTCCGCCTGGTAGACCAGTAAATCTCCAGGCTGACACTGCAGGTAATCACAGATTTTTTCCAGCGTTTCAAAGCGCACACCCTTGACCTTTCCCTGTTTGAGCAGGGACATGTTGGCCTCGGTGATGCCAACAAACTCCGCCAAATCACGCGATTTGACCTTGCGTCGAGCCAGCATGATGTCGAGCTGAACAATGATCGCCATCACACAAAGCCCTGGTTTTCTTCTGCCAGTGCTTGCCCTTGGCCAATGACAGCTGCCATCAACCAGACCAGGCCTGCGAAAAACAGGGTGAAGAGGTGGTCTGACCCGATGCCGATCGCCAAATGACGCTGGCCAATTGGGTTGTGCAAGGTCAGCAACACCGATGTCGCTGCACCTGCTACCAGCGCAGCCAGCGCTGCGCCGGCCACCCAACCTGCAAAGCGGCGCAATGAGTCGGTGGCCTGTGCGGTAAACACCCGCCCTTGCGCAAAAAGCACAAAGCAGCGTCGAGCTTGGTTCACCCCAGTGAGGAGCAGAGCAAGGGGCACACCCATCAATGCTCCGGCAGCCCACCGTTGCCAAGTTTGCAGCGGGCTCTGCATCACGTCTGCAGGCAAGTGGGCATGCCCTGCGAGCGTGGCATCGCTGGCTGTCGCCCAGTAGATGACCAGTGCAAACGGCAGCAGCAGCAACAGTCCCCAACAGGCCAGCACCATGCATTGGCTGATGCGTGAAACGGAAGGCATAGCGGGGGAAAGGTGGTGAAGGTACATGCGTCTACTCCAGAAAGCTGCAATGGCAAATAACATTGTTAAAAAGAAAATATTTATTGTTTTACAATAATTTTATGTCAAAACAGTCCTCTGTCAACACCATGACCCGAACCAGCCTCTTTCTCCCAACAACACCTTCCAGTCCATCCGTCGCGTTCGTGCGCCACTGGGTTCAACGCGTCGTGATCGGGCTGACATGCACAGCGCTTTTGGCCTGCACCGGTATTCCCCTGCGCTCAGTGCCACGGCTTGCACAGTTGCCAAACGAGATGCTCAATGCCAACCCAGCCCAATTCACTGTGGCGTTGCAAGTGGATGCGCGCTTGAGTCCCCCACCCGGTGCGGTGCCGCAACTGGTCCTCAAACTCACGCCCAAAGTGGCAGGGGCTTTCGAGCCGGTCGATAAAAAGCTGCCCTTGCAACTGACCAGCACGGCCAGCGCCACGCTCGGTTTGGAAGCCCCAGGCCCTGGCCGTCGCTGGCTCGTCTACAGTTTGCCCTCCGGCACGCAGTCGGAGCTTCTGCGCATCCAGAACACAGTGCGCCTTGCGCAAGCTCAACCGGGTTATCAGCGTGGGGGAACACTGGCCATGGGGGTGGAACAAACAGACCTCGCCGTGAACGACCCAGCCCTTGCCCCGACCCGTTGGACCACTTGGATGCAGGTCAAGCAAAGTGAGGGCTTTTTTGAAGTGTGGTCGGGCACTCTGGCTGACGTGCTCAAGGCAGGGGCACAGACCAAGCACTGAGTTCGATGAGAATACAAAGAGGACGTTTTTTACACCGGTACCTCCATGGCCACCACTGCCGAGACCATTCAATACATCTGTGACCAGTCAGGCCTGGGCCCGGCACTCACCTGGCGAAAAATGTTTGGTGAATACGCGATGTACCTCAACGGCAAAGTTGTCGCCTTCGTGTGTGACAACCAGCTGTTCATGAAGCCCACTGAAGCTGGTCGCGCCCTGCTTGGCACGCCGGACGAAGCACCACCGTATCCGGGTGCCAAACTTTATTTTTTATTGCAAGACGAACTCGACAACCGCGACCTGTTGCGCGATGTGTTTTGGGCCACCGAAGCCAGCTTGCCATTGCCCAAGCCCAAGCCTGAACCCAAGTCCAAATCTTCGCCCAAGAAGGCCAAAGCTTTGCGTAAGCCGACAACATCGAAAGAAGGGACTTCGCCATGACCGTGTTTGTGAGCCGAACTGCACACGTGCGTTTGATGGCCGAGTACAACCAATGGATGAACGCCAAACTCTACGAGGCAGCTCAGCGCTTGTCCCACGAAGAACTGGTGGCTGATCGGCAGGCGTTTTTTGGCTCGTTGTTCGGCACCCTCAACCACCTGTGCGTGGGCGACACCATGTGGTTCAAACGCTTCGCCACTCACCCCGCCTTGCACCCGGCACTGGACCTGGTTCGGCAGCTCCCCCAGCCCTCGGGGCTTGACCAGCTGTTGTACTCAGACTTGCCCTCCCTGACCCGCTACCGCCAGTCGCTGGACCAGGCCATATTGGCTTGGGCACAGGTCCTGACCGAAGACGACCTAGACCATGTGCTGCGCTACACCAATACCAAAGGCGTGGTCGCCCAGAAGCCATTTTTCAGCTTGGTGATGCATGTCTTCAACCACCAAACCCATCACCGCGGTCAAGCCACAACCCTGTTGTCACAGGCAGGCGTGGACGTGGGCGTGACCGATTTGTTGGCCTTGATCGCCAATGAGGAGTAACTTCGATCATGAAGCTCATGACCTGTGCAGCATTGGT
>CAZHDP010000166.1:0-7151 GCA_964531605.1 uncultured Burkholderiaceae bacterium
GTCCAACGCATGTTGGATGGCCTGCAAGCCGAGGGTGAAGCCGAGGTCTTGGTTCACTGGGCCTTGGCCGAAGACATCCGGGCACTCAAACGGGTGAAAGACGCGATGGATGCTGGACGCCCACTGCCCATGGCCCTGCGGGAAAACCGCGTGTGGGGCCCCAAAGAGCGCCTCTTTGAACGCCTGCTGCCACGCCTGCAGAGCCAGACCATCGCAGAACTGCTGATGGCAGCCCACCAAGTCGATGGCATCGTCAAAGGTTTGAAGCAACCCACGTGGCCTGCCGCGCCTTGGCAAGCCCTGCACCGGCTGGCCATGATGGTCTGCGCCGCTGCTGCCCGATAAGCCCTTTGCCTGCAGGTTTACTCAGAACTCGATAAAGTGTTGTGGAAAAGCAGGGAACCTCTGTTTTCTGTGCCGCCCACCACCCGCCATCGATACCCGTGTTTGACAATCCAAAATTGAACGCTCTGACGCAGAGCTGCCTGGGCGTGGACGGCCCAGAGGGGTTGTCTGTGTTGATGCAGGCGCTGCGCCAAGCGGCGCAAAATGACCCTCGACTGACCAAGCTGTCGACCCAGTTGCCCTTGTTTTTGCAACAGGTCACCGTTGCGGCGGAGCACCCTTTGGGTGTCACCATTCATCAGTTGCTCAACGCGGTGGACGCCTTGGACACGGGTTTTGTGCTGTTTGGTGCCGATGACCGCTTGATCGCGTGCAGCCAAGCGCTGAAGCAGATGTACCCGTCCATCACCCATGTGCTGGTGCCCGGTGCACCGTATCGCTTGGTGATGCGGGCGGTCTACCGCAGTTTGGGGCTCAACCGAGACCCGGGCCAGCACACCCACAGGCCGGTGGCAACCCCTGAAGAGTTCGCCACGAAAGACGACCGCTGGTTCATGGTGCGGGAGAACCGGTCGGTCGATGGCTGCACGATCAGCATCCACAACGACATCACAGAATCCAAGCGCGTGACCCTGGGCCTGCTGGAAGCCAAAGAGGCGGCCGAGTCCGCCAGCCGAATCAAAAGCGAATTTTTGGCCAACATGAGCCATGAAATCCGCACCCCCATGAACGGCATCATCGGCATGACCGCGCTGGCGCTGGAAACCCCCCTCAACGCTGAGCAACGGGATTACCTGCAGACCGTGAAGTCTTCTGCCGATGCCTTGCTGGTCGTCATCAACGACATCCTGGATTTTTCCAAGATTGAAGCCGGCAAGTTGGACATCGAACACATCTCGTTTTCGCTCTCCAACCTGTTGAGCGAATGCCTGAAACCCATGGCCGTGAAGGCGCATGACAAAAAGCTGGAGTTGCTGTGCAGGATCGACCCTCACATTCCAACCTACCTCCAAGGCGACCCCGGGCGCATACGTCAAATCATCACCAACCTGGTGGGCAATGCCATCAAGTTCACAACCCGAGGGCAGATCACCGTCGAAGTCCAGGCCAAGCCACATGCGCAACGTGGTTTGACCTTGAATTTTTCAGTGACAGACACGGGCATAGGCATCCCGAAAGACAAGCAAAAACTGATTTTTGACGCGTTCTCTCAGGCCGACACCTCAACGACCCGTGAATATGGTGGCACCGGTCTGGGGTTGGCCATCTGTGCGCGCTTGGCCCGCTTGATGAGTGGCAACATCACGGTCAACAGCGAGTTGGGCCAGGGCAGTTGTTTCCAGCTGACCTTGCCCTTCGTGGCCTCGTCCTCCATGCCAGCCGAATTGACAGACGATGTGCACCTGGACGGCATGAAAGTGCTGATCGTGGACGACCATCCGACCAACCTGGCCTGGCTCAAGGAAATGGTCACCAATTGGGGCATGAAAGCCACAACCACCGACAACGGTCTGGACGCCTTGAACCTGCTGCGGGGTGGCAAAGGTGATTTTGATGTGGTGCTGATGGACGCCGACATGCCCAAAGTCTCGGGCTTCGATGTCGCCAGCGCACTGGAAGACCGACCAGACATCGGCGCCAAAATCACCATGATGCTCACGGCCAACCAGTTGGCCTCAGACGTTGCACAATGCCGTTCGCTGGGTTTGGCCGGGCACCTGAGCAAACCCGTGTCGCAATCCGAGCTGCTGGATGCCATCATGTTGACCAAGGGCGCGCCCACGCACTTCACGGACACCTTGCTAGAGCACGAGTCTGCGCAATCTGGCCAGCATCCGCTTGACGTCTTGCTGGCGGAAGACAACGCTGTCAACCAGAAACTGGCCGTGCGCCTGCTGGAGACGTTGGGCCACCACGTGACCGTGGTTCCGAACGGAGCTGCTGCCGTCGAAGCCAGCGCACATGGTGACTTTGACCTCATCCTGATGGACATGCAGATGCCAGTGATGGGAGGAATTGAAGCCACACGGGCCATCCGCAAACGCGAGCTCAACACCACCCAACACCAGATCATTGTGGCCATGACGGCCAATGCGATGCAAGGCGATCGGGAACGGTGTCTGGATGCGGGCATGGATGGTTACGTGAGCAAACCCATTGACAAGGTCAAACTGATCCGCGAGATCGACCGCGTCATTGTGCGGGCCCAAAGCCGCATGATTTGGCTGGCCAGCAACATCAGCCTGCCTGCAGAGCTCAAACCCATGAAAAGCGAAGTCGATGCGCTGGCAGACCTGGACATGGCCCAGGCCATGGAACGCTGGGACGGCGACCTGGACTTGTACCGGGAAGTCGCCGCTGGCTTCCTCGCCAGCTGCCCCAAACACATCCAACAGATCCAGCGCGCCATTTATGACGTCGACAGCACACGGCTGATCGAAGAAGCCCACGCGCTTGCGGGTGCGGCAGGCAACCTGTCGGCCTTGGCCATCGAACACATCACCCGCCAGCTGATGACCGCCGCTGAAAACAAGGACTTCTTCCTCGCAGCCACCTTGGCAGACCAGCTGACATTGCGGGTCACAGGCCTGGATGCGGCGCTGAAGCAACAGGCGCCCTCCTGACAGCGTGAGAAAATCGGGGCATGAACGCCTCGAACATCGCAGAACTCGTCCAAACCCTCGGCGCCCAAGCCAAAACGGCGGCATCCGCCATGGCCAAAGCCCCTGCTGCCACCAAAAGCCGGGCTTTGCGCGCCCTGGCCGCCTTGCTGCGTGCCAACGTGGACACGCTGCAGGCCGAAAACGCCAAGGACCTGGCACCGGCCATGGCCGCAGGACTTTCCGCGCCGATGGTAGACCGCCTGAAGCTCAGCCCCAAAGTCATCGACACCGTGGCTGAGGGGTGTGAGCAATTGGCCACCATGCCGGACATCATTGGTGAAATCATTGGCATGAAGCAACAGCCGAGCGGCATCCGCGTGGGGCAAATGCGCGTCCCGATCGGCGTGTTCGGCATGATTTACGAGAGCCGACCCAACGTGACAATCGAGGCTGCCAGCCTGGCGATCAAGAGCGGCAATGCCTGCATTCTGCGTGGGGGGTCTGAGGCCATCCACTCCAACAAAGCCTTGGCAGCCCTGGTTCAGCAGGCTCTGGCCGAAAGCGGACTGCCTGCGCACGCCGTTCAGCTCGTCCCGACGACCGACCGAGAAGCGGTGGGCCACCTGATTGCGATGCCCGAGTTTGTGGACGTGATCATTCCCCGCGGCGGCAAAGGGCTGATCGAACGCATCAGCCGCGACGCCAAAGTGCCCGTGATCAAGCACCTGGACGGCAATTGCCACGTGTACATCGACTCACCTTGCGACCTCGACATGGCCGTGAAAGTGGCCGACAACGCCAAAACCAACAAATACAGCCCCTGCAATGCGGCTGAAGGCCTGCTGGTCGCCCAAGAAGTGGCGGCTGCGTTTCTGCCACGGATCGCAGCCATCTATGCCGCCAAGGGCGTAGAAATGCGCTGCGATGAGGCTGCCGGGCATATCCTGCAAGCATTCTCCGCTATCAATTCAGAAGCAAAAATCACCCCTGCCCAAGAACAAGACTGGTCTGAAGAGTACCTGGCCCCCATCATCAGCGTGAAAGTGGTCTCGGGCTTGGACGAAGCCATTGCCCACATCAACCGTTACTCCAGCCACCACACCGACGCCATCCTGACCACCGACCACGTACACGCCCAGCGCTTTTTGCGCGAAGTGGATTCGGCGAGCGTGATGGTCAACGCGAGCACCCGCTTTGCGGACGGGTTTGAGTACGGCTTGGGGGCTGAAATTGGCATCAGCACCGACAAGTTCCACGCGCGCGGCCCTGTGGGCATCGAAGGACTGACCTCGTTGAAATACGTGGTGCTGGGTGAAGGCGCCGTGAGGACCTGAGGAACAGCACCGCACCGCCGCTCCTTAGAATGTCTCCAAACATTTCAACAAGGGTCTTTCCATGGTTCCACACCTGATCACGGCGTTAACCGGTCCAACCAATGAGTTGGAGCAGCGTGTTCTGGATTCGACCCCAGCCATTGAGCGCTGGTTCCGCTTGGAATGGATGGAGCACACCCCCCCGTTTTACACGTCAGTCGATTTGCGCAATGCGGGCTTCAAACTGGCGCCCGTGGACACCAACCTCTACCCCAGCGGTTGGAACCATTTGACGGTAGACATGCTGCCGCTGGCCGTGCAGGCGACCATGGTGGCCCTGGAAAAAATCTGCCCCGAGGCGCACACGCTGATGCTGGTGCCGGACAACCACAACCGCAGCACCTCGTACCTCAGCAGCCTGGCCCAGTTGAAGCGCATCTTCCACGCAGCTGGCCTGAATGTGCGCCTGGGCTCCGTCAGCCCTGACATCAAAGTGCCGACCGACTTTGACCTGCCCAATGGCACGCAAATCACCCTGGAGCCGGTGATCCGCACCAAAGGCCGCATCGGGCTGAAGAACTTTGACCCCTGCACCGTGTTGCTCAACAACGACCTGACGGCGGGTGCCCCTGGTATTTTGGAAGACCTGCACGAGCAATTCCTGCTCCCGCCGTTGCATGCAGGGTGGTCCGTGCGCCGTAAAAGCCTGCATTGCCAAAGTTACGACGACGTGGCGAAACGGTTCGGCAAGATGCTGGGCATCGACCCGTGGTTGATCAACCCCATGCACGCCCGCTGCGGCGAGGTGAACTTCACCACCGGCCTGGGCCTGGACGTGCTGCGCAGCCATGTGGATGCCTTGCTGACCAAAGTGCGTCGCAAGTACAAGGAATACGGCATCAACGAAAAGCCGTTTGTGGTCATCAAGGCCGACAACAACAGCAACACGGGCACCATTGCCGTGCGCGACGTCAAAGACCTCGACACGCTGCTGCAGCGCAGTGCCAACCGGCGCAGCGACGTGAAACTGAACTTCGACATGAGCGAAGTCCTCATCCAAGAAGGCGTGCAAACCAACGAGCGCATGAACGACGCGGTGGCCGAGCCGGTGGTGTACATGATGGACCGCTACGTGGTGGGCGGCTTTTACCGCATCCACGCCGACCGCAGGATGGACGAGGCGCTGAGCGGACCAGGCGCCAATTTTGTGCCATTGGCTTTCGCGAGAAGCACGCATCTGCCTCAAGCGGGGATCCAACCGGGCGTCAGCGCCCCCAACCGCTTTTACATGTACGGCGTGATTGGCCGTTTGGCCATGCTGGCGTCGAGCTACGAACTGGAGTCCAGCGATCCAGACAGCGAAATTTACGATTGAGCCTTGCAAGTTGCTGCATTGCAACAATCCCCTGTTGCTTCTGGCAAGCAAAGGCGCAAAATAGCCGTCCGAACACAATGCATCCCTGAACCGATGGCAGACCGCCGAGGTGAGGGGTTATCCCGTGCAAAACTCTAAATCTTCTCTCGCGGCGCTGACTTTGGGCGCCATTGGTGTGGTCTACGGCGACATCGGTACCAGCGTCCTTTACGCCGTCAAAGAAGTCTTCGGCTCCGGTCACGTCCCCTTCACACCGGACAACGTCTACGGCATCCTTTCCATCTTTTTTTGGACACTGACGGTGATCGTGTCCCTCAAGTACGTGGTGCTGGTGCTGCGTGCCGACAACCATGGCGAAGGCGGGTTGGTTGCGATGCTGGCGCTGGCCTCCAATTCGGTGAAAGACCGACCGGAGTTGCGCAAGGTGTTGTTGGTGGTGGGCATTTTTGGCACCTGCTTGTTTTATGGCGATGGTGTGATCACCCCGGCCATTTCGGTGCTTTCTGCCGTTGAAGGGCTGGAAATCGTCTCCCCCGCCTTCAAAAGCTACGTGATCCCGCTGACCCTGGTGATCTTGTTTGGCCTGTTCGCTGTGCAAAAAAAGGGCACCACGGGCATCGGCAAGTTTTTTGGTCCGATCACTTTGTTGTGGTTCAGCGTGATCACGGTGCTGGGCTTGATGCACATCGCCACCAACCCGATCATCCTGAAAGCACTTAGCCCGCACTACGCCATTGGCTTCATGTGGAACAACCCGCACACCACCTTCATCATCTTGGGTGCGGTGGTGCTGTGCGTCACCGGCGGGGAAGCCTTGTACGCGGACATGGGGCACTTTGGCAAAAAGCCGATCCGCATGGCGTGGTTCACGGTCGTGATGCCCGCGCTGACCATCAACTACTTTGGCCAAGGTGCGCTGCTGCTGAGCAACCCTGAGGCGGTCAAAAACCCCTTTTTCATGATGGCCCCTGACTGGGCACTGCTGCCCGTGGTGCTGTTGGCCACGATGGCGACCGTGATCGCCTCGCAGGCGCTGATCTCTGGGGCGTTTTCGGTCACCAAACAAGTGATACAGCTGGGCTACTTGCCGCGCCTGAACATCTTGCACACCAGCGTGCGTGACACCGGTCAGATCTACATCCCCTTCGTCAACTGGGGTTTGTTCGTGGCCATCGTGTTCGCGGTGGGCATGTTCCGCAGCTCCAGCAACCTCGCTGCAGCCTACGGTATCGCCGTGTGCACAGACATGCTGATCACCACGGTGCTGACGTTTTTTGTGATCCGCTACGGCTGGAAGTACCCGCTGTGGCTGTGCATCACGGCCACAGGGTGGTTCTTTGTGGTGGACTTTGCCTTCTTTGCGTCCAACCTGCTCAAACTGACCGAAGGCGGCTGGTTCCCCTTGATGATCGGTGGCGCCATCTTCACCCTGATGTTGACCTGGAAAGACGGGCGACGCCTGCTGGGTGAGGCCCAACGCGCCGACGCCCTTGACCTGAAAAGCTTTCTGGAGGC
>CAZHDP010000167.1:0-7093 GCA_964531605.1 uncultured Burkholderiaceae bacterium
CACGCCGCCAGTCATGTTGTGAAAGTCCACATGGCCAAATCCGCTTTTCTTCATCAGGGTCTTTAGCGCCTCTTGCCCTTGATGCATGCGGATGGATTCTGCCAAGTAACGGTAGCTGGCTTCATCGCCCGCCACCATGGCCCCTAATTTGGGCAGGACATTGAAGGAATACCAGTCGTACACCTTCTCCATGCTTTGCGCGACCTTGGAAAATTCCAGAACCAACAGTTTGCCACCAGGTTTGAGCACCCGGTTCATTTCTGTCAAAGCGACGTCTTTGTGGGTCATGTTACGCAGCCCAAAAGCAACACTCACCCGGTCGAAAGTGGCGTCCGGGAAGGGCAGCTTCTCGGCATCGCACACCAGCGTGGGCAACGCCAAACCTTCGTCGAGCAGACGGTCTCGGCCTGTGCGCAGCATCGCTTCGTTGATGTCGGTGTGCACCACCCGACCGGTTTTTCCTACTTTTTTGGCAAACGCACGCGACAAGTCGCCGGTGCCACCCGCAATGTCCAGTACCTGGTGGCCTTCTTTGAGGTCCGCAACCAACACGGTGTAAGCCTTCCACGCACGGTGCAAGCCCATGGACATGAGGTCGTTCATCACATCGTATTTGCTCGCCACAGAGTCAAACACACCGCGCACACGCTGCGCCTTTTCGCGTTCGTCGACGGACTGGAATCCAAAATGAGTGGTCGTCATGGTGTCAATCTCAATGGCTGCTGCAAGAATGGCCTGCTTTTTCAGGCATCGGAGCATCACGCTCAACACCCGCCAGCTGCAGCCGTTTTTCGTATTCGGCCCAGAGCGCTTCTTGTTGCGAGCCTAAAAAATACAGGTAATCCCAGGTAAAGATGCCTGTGTCATGCCCGTCTGAAAAACTTGGCTGCACGGCATAGTTGCCCACAGGCTCCAAGCCCGTTAACCCCACGTTGCGCTTGCCCGTTTGCAACACCTCTTGGCCAGGACCGTGCCCTTGGACCTCAGCCGAGGGCGAGCTGATGCGCATCAGCTCGAATGGGATGCGAAATTCAGCACCGTCTGAGAACTTGATTTCCAGCACGCGCGACTGGCTGTGCACCGTGAGCGCTTCGGGTGTCGGTGAAGTAGAGGTCAAACCAGCCATGACAATGCACCTTTGTTTCTGAGGAGAGAAGTCTACCTGCCCTCAACCCTCATTGGGAGAGCGGCAGCGCGCACCTCAAAACCGCGCAATCAGGCTCACGTGAAGCTTGTGGTCACCTTTTTGAGGTGCCGCCGAGTTGACGGACAAAGGCACAGAGCTGCCTGTCACCACGTGGCCATAGTCGGCCGACACGGCCACGCGGGGCGTTCCATAACGCAAGCCCACACCCATGCTGCGCAATTGGTCGTTGCCAGGCTTGTTGCTGCCGTTGGGGTTTTGATTGCTCAACCAGCCCGTATCCAAAAAGCCCAACACACGCATGCCAGTGATGACTTCGGGCGACGACACCTCCATCGTCAGGTTGGCGCCTCGGTCTCCTGAGATGGGGCGTTCGCTGGTGCCTCTCACCGAGGCCGAGCCCCCCAAGCCAAACTGTTCGCCCGCGATCAAGGCCCTGGGGCTGTGCTGCAACCCGCCACGAACATGCCACAGCCAGTTGCCGGCAAAACCTGCGGTGTAACTGCCACTGGCGCGCAACGCAGTCCATCGGGCAGAGGCGATGCGCGGATCTTCTGATTGGTAGGCAGCCAGGTTGTTGCCGTCGCCACCGGGCAGGTTGGTGGCCAACTCCGTGGTGTAAGTCCAATGCGCAACATCCGACTCAAAACGGCCTGTGTAGCCCAGACTCAGTTGACGGCTGCGCCTCAACTGCTGGCCAACCAAAGGGCTGCCATTGATCTTGGTGACATCAAATTGCTTGTCGTCGATCGAAGCCGTCACGTAACTCCGGTAACCCTGGTAAGGCGAAAAATAATGGCTGACGTTCACACCCCACGTCTGGCCAGCACCGGTGCTGTTGAACGTCCCAAAACTGCCCACCACATCAGACTGCGTGTAATTCACCCCGATCACGCTGTGTTGGGCGTACAGCGGCACACGGTAAGACAAACCCACTTGTTTGACCTTGCTGACCTCTTCCAGAGACGTGGTGTACGCCGCCGACAACTGGTGATCCAAGTTAAAAACATTGGCATGTCCTACCGCCAGGGTCACACGGTCTCTGCCAGTGGCTGCATTGCCAGTGTTGTTCACAGACACGGAGCCTTGCCAAGGTTTGCTCTCTTTGACGACCACATTGACGTCAATGTGGTCGGGCTTGGCAGACTCTTTCATGGCCACCTGGATCTGCTTGCCTTGGTTCTCGTTCGCGATGGCGGTTTGTACGGCCATGCGTTTGAAATTGGGCGACTGGCCCTCTTTCAGCTCAGGCAAACTGCGGCGCACATTGGTTTCGTCAAATTCACGCTGACCTTGCACGGTGACGGTGTCAACCGTGAATTTGACCAACTTCAAGGCCACTGGCCCACTCACCTGCTGCGGTGGCAAAACCACCCGATACAAAGCAAAACCGCGGTCTCGCAACGCGGCCTCTAACGCTGCTGCCGCTTTTTGCAGCGTCTCTAAGTTGGCGTCGGCACGCACGAAAGGGCGCAGCAGTTGTTGGGTCGCCGCTGTGGACAAAGGATTTTCGCCCGTCACGTCAAAGCCAGTGATGGGAAACGTCACGGTGTCCTGTGCAAAGACCACGGGCGAGGTTAAGCCAGAGGCCAAAGTTATCGCCCATACGGCATGGGCCATGGAAGCAGGTTTACGTCTTGTCATGTGAAGTCTCCCGCCTCATCGACATTGATTGGCCACGATCAGGCCAGACTCGACCAGCACAGAGGTGAGGGCTGGATTGCGGCTGTTGGGCAGGGGCGTTCGGTCCACATCGATGAACCGTGGAATGCCCACAGGTCGATCCGTGCGCCCCGTGGGAGATGCAAAACCGGCCTCACCGCGACCCAGATGGAGCACTTCGCTCGCGGTGGCCACTTCGATATGGCCTTCCCGCACGTACACATACAAGCCCTCTTCGTTTTCAGACGTGTTGCCAAACAGGAACAAGGCTTTGCCGTCGACCTCAACCCCATCAGGCCGGGGCAAACCATCCAGAATGGGCGCGATCAACGGACGCACCCCTTGTGGGCCGACGAACAGGCCGCGACCAGACTCCAGCACCTGGACGGCCGATGGGCCACCCAAACCCAATGCAGGATCTGGTGTGACCGCGATGCTGCCCAGCCAGGTGTAAAAGTTGCAGCCCGCCTCACCACAATCCATGTCCAGCCCCGTCCCACGGATGCCGACCGTCGCGGTTGGCGTGGTGAAGCCCACGTTGCGCTGGTTGACTTTGGCGATCAGGCCCGTGAGCGCCCGCACAGAGCCTTTCAGCAAGGACACCAAAAACCGCCCCTCACTTGCATTTTTGTCGTCGTAGACGAAGTTATCGACGCGAAAACGTGTCTGTGCCCCCAGCGTCACCCGGCTGTCGTCTCGAAAAGCCAGCACAGCGCGCGATGTGCTTTCGGTTTCAACCGTGTCACCTGGGTACACACTGCCCCCTTTGACCAGCACGCGCTTTTGTCCCGCGCCATCACTGGCGGTCAGCCCGCCATCAACGCTGACCACTTTGGCGCTGGCTTGCACCACGTTGGGCCTGGCCCGGTCTTGCACCCGTGCCGCTTCGGCAGCGCAATCCTTGTCACACAAACGCATGTCAAAGTCGGTGCCCCGAATGCCCACTGTGGCCGTGGGTGTCACGACCCTGGCGGCGCCTGGAAGGTGTTTGGAGATCAATCCCGTGATGGTCCTCAGCCCACCACGCAGCAGTTGCAAAACCAGGCTGTTGGCCGGTGCAACAGCTTGGGGGTCTGCTGAAGCTTCGCCCTTGTATTGGTAATCCTGCAACAGCAATTCAGAGTTAGGTCGCACTGTCATGCGGGTACCGTCTTGCAGCACCACAATGGCCAGGGAATTGTCTGCCGTGGTGATGCGGTCACCTTGGCTGACGGGCAATCCCTTGCCCAGGGTGCGAGGCAGCTGACCTGGCGACTGGGCAAAGCCAGCACCCTTGGCGTATTCCACCTGCCCAATGGCAACGGTTTGCGCCAAAGCTGAACCTGTCCAGGTGCCTCCCGCCAATGCCAAGCATGCGGTGACCAGCAGATACCGCCCACGCCATGTTGTTTGCCCCGATCCCCTCATGCTGAACCCCCAAAATGATGGTTTCGACACCCGCAAAACGCTCCCCAAAACGCATTTGCGTGCCGCTCAGCCGCGGATTGTGCCCGCTTACGCCCAGCAAAGATATGGAATTGTTACCAAACGGAAATCCAAATCCAGTCCAATATCACGGGAACGTCACAAATCAGCGCAGACGGCTTACACCAGCACCCGTTCAATGCCACCGCTGTTCGCTGCGGTCACATAGTCTTCCATCCATGACTGCCCCAACATCTGGTTGGCCATTTCAACGACGATGTAATCAGCTTCGAGCAAACCGGACTTCAGGTCGTCCTGGTAACGGCTCAAACCCATCATGCAGCTGGGGCAAGACGTCAGCATCTTGATGTTTTGAGTTGCCGTGACAGCCCCGGTCGCGCGCAGGGCAGCCTCGTCTTTGCGGATTTCTTCTTCTTTGCGAAAGCGCACCTGCGTCGACACGTCGGGGCGGTTCATCGCGAAGCCGCCACTTTCGCCGCAGCAGCGGTCGCTCTTGCGCACGTTATCGCCCAGCAAGGCTTTCACTGTCTTCATCGGCTCTTGCTGCTTCATCGGGCTGTGGCAAGGGTCGTGGTACAGGTAGCCCCCGTTCTTGTCGTCCAGCGTGATGTTCTTTTCCAGCAGGTACTCGTGGATGTCGACAATCCGACAACCGGGGAAGATCTTGTCGAACTCGTACCCCTGCAATTGGTCGTAGCAGGTGCCACAGCTGACCACCACGGTTTTGATGTCCAGGTAGTTCAAGGTATTGGCCACCCGGTGGAACAGCACCCGGTTGTCGGTGATGATCTTCTCGGCCTTGTCAAACTGACCACTGCCCCGCTGCGGATAACCACAGCACAGGTAGCCCGGTGGCAACACAGTTTGCACACCCGCGTGCCAAAGCATGGCCTGCGTGGCCAAACCCACTTGGCTGAACAGACGCTCCGAGCCACAACCGGGGAAGTAAAACACCGCCTCGGTGTCCGCCGTGGTGGCTTTCGGGTCTCGAATGATGGGCACGTAGTCTTTGTCTTCAATGTCCAGCAGGGCCCGCGCGGTTCGCTTGGGCAAGCCACCCGGCATCTTTTTGTTGATGAAGTGGATCACCTGCTCTTTGATCGGCGCAGGCCCCACCGATGCCGGTGGCGCAGTGGTTTGCTTGCGGGCCACCACCTTCAGCACCTTGTTGGCCATGCGCTGGGCTCTGAAGCTCAGGTCGGTCAGCGTGTGGCCGATGCGGATGGCTTGCGGGCTGGTGATGCCAATGAAGGCGGATTGCAATGCAGCGGCAGGCCGGAAGCTCTTTTTGCCCATCTTGCGCAAGAGGTTGCGCATGTTCATCGACACATCGCCAAAATCGATGTTCACCGGGCAAGGCGTCAAACACTTGTGGCACACCGTGCAATGGTCGGCCACGTCTTCAAACTCTTCCCAATGCTTGATCGACACGCCACGGCGGGTTTGCTCTTCGTACAAGAAGGCCTCGACCAGCAGCGATGTGGCCAGGATTTTGTTGCGTGGGCTGTACAGCAAATTGGCACGTGGCACGTGGGTCGCACACACGGGCTTGCATTTGCCGCAGCGCAGGCAGTCTTTGACGCTGGCGGCAATGTCACCAATGTCGCTTTGCTGCATGATGAGCGACTCATGCCCCATCAAACCAAAGCTGGGCGTATAGGCATTGGTCAGGTCTGCATGCATCAGTGCCGAAACACCGCCTTTCGGCATACCTGGCGTCATGGTTTGCTCTGAATTTCGGAGCAATTTGCCTTTGTTGAACCGCCCCTCAGGGTCCACCTTGGCCTTGTAATCGGCAAACGGCTGCAGCTCCGCATCGGTCAAAAACTCCAACTTGGTGATGCCGATGCCGTGCTCGCCAGAAATCACGCCATCAAGGCTGCGCGCCAACACCATGATGCGCTTGACCGCTTCGTGCGCGGCTTGCAGCATCTCGTAGTTGTCGCTGTTGACCGGGATGTTGGTGTGCACATTGCCGTCACCCGCGTGCATGTGCAGCGCAACCCAAACCCGGCCCTTGAGCACGCGTTGGTGGATGGCGTTGCATTCTTGCAAGATAGGGCCAAACGCCAGGCCCGTGAAGATGGCTTGCAGCGGCGCGCGGATTTGCGTCTTCCAGCTGGCGCGCAAAGAGTGGTCTTGCAGCTGCGGGAACAACGCGTCCACGTCATTCAACCAGCCCTGCCATTGGGCACGCACGTCACGCACCAAGGCCACGGCACGGGCGACGTGCTCTTCCAAGACCTCAGGTGCAGGCACCTCATCCGCGTCTTGCTTGCCAGGTTGCGAGATGGGCAGGTTGCCCTTGGTGAAGAAATCTTCAAACGCATCGCACAGCTTGAGCTTGTTGCGCAGGCTCAGCTCGATGTTGATGCGCTCAATGCCATCGGTGTACTCCGCCATGCGTGGCAAGGGGATCACCACGTCTTCATTGATCTTGAAGGCGTTGGTGTGGCGGCTGATGGCGGCCGTGCGCTTGCGGTCCAACCAGAACTTCTTGCGCGCCTCGGCGCTGATGGCGATGAAGCCCTCGCCGCTGCGCGAGTTGGCGATGCGCACCACCTCAGAGGTGGCACGGGCCACGGCGTCGGCATCGTCACCTGCAATATCACCAATCAACACCATCTTGGGCAAGGTGCCGCGTTTGGACTTGGTGGTGTAGCCAACTGCACGCAAGTAGCGGTCGTCCAGATGCTCCAGCCCGGCAAGCAGCACCAGCGGCTCGGTGCCGTCTTGACCACGGCGCTGCAGCGCAAACATGTAGTCTTTGATTTCAACAATGCTGGGCACAGCGTCTTTGGCGTGGCCAAAGAACTCCAGGCACACGGTGCGCGTGTGCTCGGGCATGCGGTGCACCACCCA
>CAZHDP010000168.1:0-7087 GCA_964531605.1 uncultured Burkholderiaceae bacterium
ACAGATCGACCTGGTGAACGTGTTTCGCAACAGCGAGGACGTGCCGCCAGTCGTTGACGAAGCCATTGCCATCAGAGCCAAAGCCGTTTGGCTGCAGCTGGGCATCGTCAACGAGCCCGCCATGCAACTGGCGCGTGAGGCGGGCCTGCGTACCGTGCAGGACCGTTGCATCAAGGTAGAGCACGCCTACTGGGCGCGGGGTTGAACGCGGTATCAGGATTTTTTGCCCAGGCGAAACTCGATTTCGCCCACGATACCCCGACGGAACATCAGCACGCACACCACGAACGTCACGCCCATGATGATGGTGACCCAAGAACCCAAATTGGCCAGGTAGTTCTGCATGGTGATGATGATGGTAGCGCCCAAAGCGGGGCCCAGGATGGTGCCCATGCCGCCCAGCAACGTCATCAAAACCACCTCACCCGACATTTGCCAGCTCACATCGGTAAGTGTGGCCAAGCCCAGCGCCAAGGCTTTGGCTGAACCCGCCAAACCGGCCAGCGTAGCCGACAGAACAAAGGCCACCAACTTGTAGCGGTCCACGTCGTAACCCAACGACAAGGCCCGTGCCTCGTTTTCGCGAATGGACTTCAGCACCTGCCCAAATGGCGAGTGGATGGTGCGGTAAATCAGCGCGAAGCCACCCACCGCCAAGGCCAGCACAAAGTAGTACATCGCGCGGTCGTTGCCCATGTCGATCAGGCCCAACAGTTTGCCGCGCGGGATGCTCTGGATGCCGTCTTCGGCAAAGGTGAACGGCGCTTGCACGCAAAAGAAATAAATCATCTGCGCCAAGGCCAGCGTGACCATCGCAAAGTAAATGCCCTGTCGACGTACCGCCAGCAGTCCGACCAGCACACCGATCACGGTGGCGCTGAGGGTGCCAGCCAGCACAGCGATTTCAGGCGTCCAGCCCCACACCTTCGCTGCATGACCCGTCACATAGGCTGCAAAGCCAAAAAACATGGCGTGGCCAAACGACAGCAGACCCGTGAAACCAATCAGCAGGTTGAATGCGCTGGCAAACAAGGCAAAGCACAGGCAACTCATCAAGAAAATCGGGTAGCCCACAAACGGAGCCACCAGCAACCCCACCAGCAACAGGGCATAAACGACGGCAGACTTGTTCATCATTTCTCCCGCCCAAACAAACCCGCAGGGCGCACCAGCAACACCAACGCCATGATGATGAACACCACCGTGGTAGAAATTTCGGCGTAAAACACTTTGGTCAATCCTTCAATCAAACCGAGCGCCATGCCCGTGATGATGGAGCCCAAAATCGAACCCATGCCCCCGATCACCACCACCGCAAACACCACGATGATGATGTTCGAGCCCATCAACGGACTCACCTGGTAAATCGGCGCGGCCATCACGCCAGCCAGCCCAGCCAAACCCACACCAAATGCGTAGGTCAACGTCACCATCAACGGCACGTTGATGCCGAAGGCGCGGACCATGTTGGGGTTTTCAGTCCCCGCGCGCAAATACGCACCGAGCTTGGTTTTTTCGATCACGTACCAGGTGGCCAAACACACCACCAATGACACCAGCACCACCCAGGCGCGGTACTTGGGCAACATCATGAAGCCCAGGTCAAACACGCCCCGAAAAATCTGGGGCAATTCATAGGGCAAGCCGGACGAACCGTAAAACTCTCGGAAAACGCCTTCAAAGATCAACGCCAGACCAAAGGTCAGCAACAAACCGTACAGGTGGTCGAGCTGGTGCAGCCAGCGCAGCATGGTTTTCTCGATGACCACACCGATCAGTCCCACGCCCACAGGCGCCAAAATCAACGCGAACCAATAGTTCACCCCAGCGTAATTCAACAGCATCCACGCAAAGAAGGCGCCAACCATGTACAGCGCCCCATGGGCAAAATTCACGATGTTGAGCATGCCGAAGATCACGGCCAACCCAAGGGACAGCATGGCATAAAAGGACCCGTTAACGAGCCCCAACATCAGCTGCCCCAAGAAGGCTTGTATGGGAATTCCGAAAATGTCTGTCATGTCCATCCGTACGCAAATCGAGCCTCACCACCGGTGAGGCCCATGGGTGTCGCTTATTTTTTAACTGCAGCGCACTTGCTGGCAGCCAGAGACTGGAAAGCCTCGTCGCCCTTCACAGTGCCCTTCAGGTTGTAGTAGTCGCCCACACCTTTGGACTCAGCGGGCTTTTTGACCTGGAACAGGTACATGTCATGCACCATGCGGCCGTCTTCGCGCAGCTTGCCACCCTTGGCAAACATGTCGTTGATGGGGGTTTCACGCATTTTTTTGATCACGGTGGCCGTGTCATCGGTGCCTGTGGCCTTGATGGCGTTCAGGTAATGCAAGGTGGAAGAGTACACGCTGGCGTGGTTGGAGTTGGGCTTCTTCTTCATGACAGCCTCATACCGCTTGGTCCAGGCACGGGTTTCGTCGTTCAGGTCCCAATACCAGCCTTCGGTCAGGTACAGGCCTTGCGCCGTGTTCAGGCCGATCGCATGCACGTCGGTGAGCAGCATCAGCAGCGCCGCCAGGTTCTGCTTTTTGGTCAGGCCGAACTCGGCCGCAGCTTTCACACTGTTGACCGTGTCGCCACCGGCGTTGGCCAAGCCCACCACCTTGGCGCCTGACGATTGCGCTTGCAACAAGAACGAAGAAAAGTCACCGGTAGACAAAGGATGACGCACGGCACCCAGCACCTTGCCTCCTGCCGCTTTCACGACATCACCAGTGTCTTTTTCCAGCGAGTGACCGAAGGCGTAATCAGCCGTCAAGAAGTACCAACTGTCGCCGCCATCTTTCACGATGGCCTTGCCCACCACGTTGCTCAACGCAATGGTGTCCATCAGGTAATGGATGCCGGTGGCCGGTGCGCAGTCTTCGTTGGTCAACCGGGCAGTGGCCGCACCAGTGACGATGGTGATCTTGTTTTTTTCTTTGCCCAGTGCCTGGATGGTCAAGGCCACGGCAGAGTTCAGGTTTTCCACCGTCATGTCGACCTTGTCACGGTCAAACCATTGCTGGGTGACGTTTTTAGCGATATCAGGTTTGTTCTGGTGGTCGGCATTCACCACTTCGATGTTTTTGCCAAAAATTTTGCCGCCAAAATCTTCAACGGCCATCTTGGCAGCAGCCACGGCGCCCGGGCCGCCGTAGTCGGCATACACGCCAGACATGTCGGTCAGCACACCGATCTTGACCACGTCATCGGAAATTTTGCCTTGCTGGGCTTGGGTCAAGCCGACGCCTGAGGACAGGGTGGCCGCAATGGCGGCGGCGATCAGTTTGCGTTTCATGTCGTTGCTCCTTCGAATCATGGTTGTGAAATATCAGACACCTAAAAACTCTTGCAGCATGGCGGCCTTATCGGCCAACTCGGCTTTGTTCACCACAGCAACGATCTTGCCGTGTTCGACCACGTAATGGCGGTCCGCCAGAGGGGCGGCAAAGCGGAAGTTCTGCTCCACCAAAATGATGGTCAGCCCCTTGGCCTTGAGCGCACGGATCACACGGCCCAAGGTTTGCACGATCACCGGGGCCAGCCCTTCGGTGATTTCATCCAGCAGCAAAATCTTGGCCCCGGTGCGCAGGATGCGGGCCATCGCCAGCATTTGCTGTTCGCCGCCCGACAGTCGCGTGCCAGGGCTGTGGCGGCGCTCCTTGAGGTTGGGGAACATCTCGTAAATTTCTTCCACCGACATGCCGCCCTCGCCAATCGTGGGCGGCAACATCAGGTTTTCTTCGCAGCTCAAGGTGGAGAAGATGCCGCGCTCTTCTGGGCAGTAACCCAGCCCCAAACGGGCGATGCGGTTGGTGTTCATCGAAACGGTTTCAACCCCTTCGACTTGGATCGAACCCGTGCGCTTGCCCGTGAGGCCCAAAATGGCTTTGAGCGTGGTGGTTCGCCCCGCGCCGTTTCGACCCAACAACGTGACCAGCTCACCCTCTCGGATTTCGAAATCCATGCCGTGCAAGATGTGCGACTCGCCGTAATAGGCGTGCAGATCCGACACCTTCAACAGCACTTTGCGCTCATTCACGGTTTGCGTCATG
Source organism: uncultured Burkholderiaceae bacterium (assembly GCA_964531605.1). GTDB lineage: Bacteria > Pseudomonadota > Gammaproteobacteria > Burkholderiales > Burkholderiaceae_C > Defluviibacillus. The sequence goes on from CAZHDP010000168.1 coordinate 4,053, forward strand.
CCGTTTGCTCCTCGGTGCTACCCACATAGGCTTCCAGCACTTTCGGGTCTTTGGACACCGTCTCGTAAGGCCCTTCGGCCAATACCGTGCCCCGCGCCAACACCGTGATGGTGTCGCACAGGTTGGACACGACGTTCATGTTGTGCTCCACCATCAACACCGTCCGGTTGGCGGCCACTTTGCGGATCAACTCCACCACCCGCCCCACGTCCTCATGGCCCATGCCCTGGGTGGGCTCGTCCAGCAACATCAGTTCGGGGTCAATGGCGAGCGTGGTGGCGATTTCCAGTGCCCGCTTGCGGCCATAGGGCAGCTCCACGGTTTGGGTTTGGGCAAACGAGGCCAGGTCCACCGACTCCAGCAAGGCCATCGCTTCGTCATTCAGGGCATAGAGGCTGGATTCAGGCTTCCAGAAATGGAAACTGGTGCCCAAACGACGCTGCAAACCCACCCGCACGTTTTCCAGCACGGTCAGGTGCGGGAACACCGCTGAGATCTGAAATGACCGCACCATGCCCGAGCGGGCCACTTGGGCGGCCGCTTGGCTGGTGATGTCTTGACCTTTGTACAGAATCTGCCCCGATGTCACGGGCAAAAACTTGGTCAGCAAATTGAACACCGTGGTTTTGCCCGCCCCGTTGGGGCCAATCAACGCATGGATGGTGCCGCGTCGGACCTTCAGATCGACATGGTCCACGGCCACAAAACCACGGAACTCTTTGGTCAGTCCGCGGGTTTCGAGAATGATGTCTTGGGTCATGAAATGCTGGTGTTGGGTGGGGCCAAAATCGAAAGTTAGCATACTACAAATGCAGCTTTCAGCAGCCTGGTACTTCCCCACATGCTCGCACGAAAAGGCACCAAGCCAACACGGGGCTTACCCGGCAATGGCGGCGGCAATGGCGACCTGAGCGAAGCCAACCCCCCGGCCGCCTTGGGCCTGCGACAATCGAAGCCACGACCGAAGATCCACCTGTATATGTCCCACTTCTCACCCCTGCAAAACGACACCTTCTTGCGCGCCTGTTTACGTCAAGCTACTGACCACACCCCCGTGTGGCTGATGCGTCAGGCCGGACGCTATTTGCCAGAGTACTGCGCCACACGCGCCAAAGCAGGCAGCTTCATGGGCCTGGCCACCAACGTGGACTACGCCACGGAAGTCACGCTGCAGCCGCTGGAACGTTACCCGTTGGATGCGTCCATCTTGTTCAGCGACATCCTGACCGTGCCGGATGCGATGGGCCTGGGCCTGTCGTTTGCCGTGGGTGAAGGACCGCGTTTTGCAACAGCAGTGCGTGATGAGGCCGCCGTGGCAGCACTGCAAGTGCCTGACATGAACAAGCTGAAATACGTGTTCGACGCGGTGACGTCCATCCGCCGTGCGCTGAATGGCCGCGTGCCCCTGATCGGTTTTTCGGGCAGCCCCTGGACATTGGCGTGCTACATGGTCGAAGGCAAAGGCTCAGACGACTATCGCTTGGTCAAAACCATGCTGTACCAGCGCCCTGACCTGATGCACAAGATGCTGCAGGTCAATGCTGACGCGGTGGCCGCCTACCTGAACGCGCAAATCGACGCAGGCGCCCAGGCCGTGATGATTTTTGACAGCTGGGGCGGGGTGCTGGCAGACGGCGCATTCCAGCAGTTCAGCATGGCCTACACAGCCAAGGTGCTGGCCCAGCTCAAACGAACAGGCCCTGATGGGCAAGTGGTCCCACGGCTGGTCTTCACCAAAGGTGGCGGCTTGTGGCTGGACGAGATGAACGCCCTGGACTGTGACGTGCTGGGTGTGGATTGGACCGTCAACCTTGCCCGCGCCCGCGCCCAAGTCGGCGGGGCTGTGGGTGGCCCTGGCAAAGCCCTGCAAGGCAACATCGACCCGAACGTGTTGTTTGCCGGGCCAGAGGGCATACGTGCACAGGTCCGTGCCGTGCTGGAGGCGTTTGGCACACCTCACGCCGACAAAACCCAAAGCGGCCCCACCCAGATCTTCAACTTGGGGCATGGCATCAGCCAATACACGCCGCCCGAGAACGTGGCCGTGTTGGTCGACGAGGTACACCGCCATTCCAAGGCACTGCGCCAGCCCAAGGCACTGCGCCAGCCGACCAAGACCTAAAATCCGAGGGTTGGGCGCTGATTTGGCGCCCCCTGACTGCCCATTTGACCGTCCTTCCTGACCGCCCTTCCATGCAAGACACATTTCCAGCGATTTACGCCCCCACCGACGTCGAAAAAGCCGTGCAGTCCGCGTGGGCTTCGCGTGACGCTTACCGGGTGACCGAAGACACCAGCAAAAAGAAGTTCTACGCCTGCTCCATGCTGCCCTACCCTTCCGGCAAGCTGCACATGGGCCACGTGCGCAACTACACCATCAACGACATGCTCACGCGCCAACTGCGCATGAAGGGCTACAACGTGTTGATGCCCATGGGCTGGGACGCGTTTGGTTTGCCAGCAGAAAATGCAGCGTTGAAAAACGGGGTGCCACCAGCCAAATGGACCTATGAAAACATCGCTTACATGAAAAAGCAGATGCAGGCCATGGGCTTGGCCATCGACTGGAGCCGCGAGGTCGCCACCTGTGACCCCACGTACTACAAGTGGAACCAATGGCTGTTTTTGAAGATGCTTGAAAAGGGCATCGCCTACCGCAAGACCCAGATCGTCAACTGGGACCCGGTGGACATGACCGTGCTGGCCAATGAACAGGTCATCGACGGCAAAGGATGGCGCACGGGCGCGGTGGTTGAAAAGCGTGAAATCCCGGGCTACTACCTGAAGATCACCGACTACGCCGAAGAGCTCCTCGACAGCGTCAGCAACAAGCTGCCCGGCTGGCCCGAGCGGGTCAAGCTGATGCAAGAAAACTGGATTGGCAAGAGCGCGGGGGTGCGCTTTGCGTTCCCACACACCATCCAAGACGACCAAGGCAAGCTGATCGGGGACGGCCGCCTGTACGTGTTCACGACACGCGCCGACACCATCATGGGTGTGACCTTCTGTGCAGTGGCACCAGAGCACCCCTTGGC
>CAZHDP010000169.1:0-7006 GCA_964531605.1 uncultured Burkholderiaceae bacterium
ATGCGGGCTATCCCAACGGCTTTGAAGTGAAGATGAATTGCCCCAACGACCGGTATGTGAACGACGGTGAAATTTGCCAAGCTGTTGCCGCCAACTTGGCTCGGGTAGGTGTCAAGATCAACTTGGAAGCTGAAACCAAGGTCAACTACTTTCCCAAGATTTTGCGCCGTGATACCAGCTTCTACATGCTGGGCTGGACGGCCAGCACGGTGGATGCACACAATGTGCTGTTCCCCATCTTGTCTACCCCCGGGGACGGTGGTCGTGGCCAGTTCAACCTGGGTGCCTACAGCAACGCCAAGGTTGACGAGTTGACCGACAAGGTGGCGTCAGAGACCGATGACAAAAAACGCAACGAGATGATCGCTGAAGCCATGAAGATCCATCAGGATGAAGTGGGCCACATTCCGCTGCACCAGCAGGCGTTGAATTGGGCGTCCAAGAAAAACGTGGAGCTGGTGCAATGGCCAGACAACGGCATGCCTTGGAAGTACATCTCTGTCAAATAACGAGCCGATCTGATGGCCGGATTTTTCTCTCGAGCGTGGCACAGCGATGTAGGCTACAGTTTCCGCAGTTCACCGGTGGCGGTGGCGGCAGCTGTGGTCGCTTTTGTCTGTGTATTTTGTGCGGTGTTTGCCAACCTGGTGGCACCTCACAATCCTTTTGATTTGGCCACTTTGGAGTTGGGAGACGCACGACTTCCTCCGTTGTGGCAAGAAGGTGGCAACGCCAAATACTGGTTGGGCACCGATGACCAGGGGCGAGACATCCTGTCTGCATTGATGTTTGGTGCGCGCATCTCCTTGTTGGTGGGGTTGGCTTCTGTCTTCCTGTCTGTGCTGGTTGGCGTCGCCTTGGGGTTGATGGCTGGGTTCTTTGGCGGCTGGGCTGACACCCTCATCATGCGTTTGTGTGACGTGATGTTGTCCTTTCCGGCCATCTTGGTGGCCTTGTTGATCGCGGGCGTAGGGCGCGCGTTGTTTCCCAACGCCAACGAATCCTTGGCGTTTGGTGTGCTCGTGGTGTCTATTTCGTTGACTGGGTGGGTGCAGTACGCTCGAACTGTTCGCGGTTCAACCTTGGTTGAACGCAACAAGGAGTACGTTCAGGCAGCACGAGTTACTGGGGTCGCACCCTTTCGTATCATGCGCCGCCATGTGCTGCCCAATGTGCTCGGACCCGTGCTGGTCCTGGCGACGATCCAAGTGGCGACCGCCATCATCACCGAGGCCACCTTGTCATTTTTGGGGGTTGGTGCACCACCCACCTCGCCCTCGTTGGGCACCTTGATCCGTGTGGGGAATGACTATTTGTTTTCTGGTGAATGGTGGATCACCGTATTCCCCGGGGCCATGCTGGTGGTCATTGCCTTGAGCGTCAACTTGTTGGGCGACTGGTTGCGGGACGCTCTGAATCCCCGCCTGCGCTGACTCATTTTTCAAGAAATGCCCGCATGAGCCTGCTTCAAGTGAAAAACCTGGTGGTCGAGTTCCCGAACCGACACGGTACCTTGCGCGCGTTAGATGACATTTCATTTGACATCGCGCCTGGTGAAATTTTAGGTGTCGTCGGGGAGTCCGGTGCTGGCAAGTCGCTCACCGGCGCATCCATCATCGGTTTGCTGGAGCCTCCAGGGCGCGTGGCCAGTGGTGAAATTGTGTTGGAAGGCCAACGCATTGACAACCTGCCAGCGGTTCAGATGCGGCACATCCGTGGCCGTAAAATCGGCGCCATCTTCCAAGACCCGTTGACCTCGCTGAATCCGCTGTACAGCGTGGGGCGGCAATTGACGGAGACCATCATGACCCACTTGCCGGTGTCTGCCGCTGAGGCCCGCAAGCGCGCCATCAGCTTGTTGCAAGACACGGGTATTCCTGCGGCGGAACAGCGCATTGACCATTTCCCACACCAGTTCAGCGGTGGCATGCGGCAACGGGTGGTGATTGCTCTGGCGTTGGCCGCTGAGCCCAAGCTGATTGTGGCTGACGAGCCCACGACGGCGCTCGATGTGTCTATCCAGGCGCAGATCATTGGTTTGCTCAAAAAAGTCTGTAAGGACCGTGGTGCAGCAGTCATGCTCATCACCCACGACATGGGTGTGATTGCAGAAACGTGTGATCGCGTGGCTGTGATGTATGCCGGACGTGTGGCCGAGATTGGCCCGGTCCACGAGGTGATCAACCACTCGGCCCATCCTTACACGGCGGGCCTGATGGCGGCCATTCCTGACATGGCTGTGGACCGCGAACGGCTGTTTCAAATTGACGGCGCCATGCCGCGCCTCAACGCCATTCCGCAAGGCTGTGCCTTCAACCCTCGGTGCACAAAAACCTTTGATCGGTGCCGCCAGGACAGGCCTGAGTTGATGTCAGCTGGACCAACCCGAGCCGCGTGTTGGTTGCATGAGGTGGCCCGGTGAACAACATGAGCAATGCAAATACGGCAGGTGCACCGCTGGTCCAAGTGACCGACGTCGCCAAAACTTTCGATGTGTCTGCACCTTGGTTGAACCGCATGATTGAGCGCAAGCCCAAACTCATGCTGCATGCCGTGGATGGCGTGAGTTTTGACATCGAGCGTGGCAAAACGCTGGCTTTGGTGGGCGAGTCTGGTTGTGGCAAAAGCACGGTGGCACGATTGCTGGTGGGTTTGTACGACACCAGTCGAGGGTCGGTCAAGTTCGATGGGCAGGATGTGCACGCCACTTTCAAGTCCCCTCAAGGGCAGGCATTGCGCCGCCGGATCCAGATGATTTTTCAGGATCCCTACGCCAGCTTGAACCCCCGCTGGACAGTGGAAAGCATCATTGGCGAACCGCTGACCGAGCATGGCCTGATTTCAGATGCCGTGGCTCTGCGCACAAGGGTAGAAGAGTTGCTGCAATCGGTTGGGCTGAGTCCTTTGGACCGGGTGAAGTACCCCCATCAGTTTTCAGGCGGGCAGCGTCAGCGCATCTCGATTGCGCGGGCATTGGCGACACAACCAGAGTTTTTGGTGTGCGATGAGCCCACCTCAGCACTCGACGTGTCGGTACAAGCCCAGGTGCTGAACATCATGAAAGACCTGCAGCAACAGCGTGGTCTGACCTACCTGTTCATTTCCCACAACTTGGCCGTGGTACGCCATGTGAGCGATCAAGTGGGCGTGATGTATTTGGGACGTTTGGTGGAGCTGGCAGACAAACACACCTTATTTGCAACGCCCAGACACCCTTACACACGCATGCTGTTGGACGCGATTCCCAAGATGCACGACACAGGGCGAGCCCGCACACCGGTGCAGGGTGAGGTGCCCAATCCCTTGAACCCGCCCAGTGGATGCACCTTCCATCCGCGATGCCCGCATGCCAATGCGCGTTGCAAGGCGGAGCGGCCTGTGCTGCAAATGCTCAACGGCGTGCGCATCGCGTGCCATGCCGTTGAAGAAAACCGCTTGTGATTCAGGCGTAGCGCTTAGAGCGCAGGTTGTTTTTCATGTCTTGCAGCATGGGTTGCAGCTTGCCGCCGCCAATGCGCAGTGCGACGCAAGTCGCCAAAATGTCAATGACCATCAGGTGCAGCAACCGTGACACCATGGGGCTGTAGCGGTCATACCCTTCCGGGTGATCTGCTGACAGGTGTATCTGCCCCGCTGCAGCCAAGGGGGAGCCGCTGACCGTGATCACGATGGTGGTTGCTCCGTTTTTGCGCGCAATGTCGCAAGCGTCCATCAGGTCACGGGTTCGCCCTGAGTTGGAGATCACAACCACACAGTCACCTGGCCCCAGCATGGTGGCACTCATCACTTGCATGTGGCCATCACTGTAGGCGATGGTGTTGACCCCCAGCCTGAAAAACTTGTGTTGTGCATCCTGTGCCACGATGCCTGAATTGCCTGCACCATAAAACTCGATGCGTTTGCCGGTTTGGTAGGTTTCTGCAATGGCTTGCGCGGCACGCTCAATCGCAAAGGTGCTCGCATCGTTGCGGTACTTGAGGAAGGCCGCGACCGTGTTATCGATCACTTTCACCATCACATCACTGGTTTTGTCGTCGATGTCCACGCTGCGGTGAATGAAGGGCACGCCCTCGCTCACGCTGCCGGCCAATTTCAGTTTGAAATCAGACAAACCGTCATAGCCCATGCTGCGGCAAAACCGCACCACGGTCGGTTTGCTCACGTGGGCACGGTCTGCCAATTCGCTCACTGGTAAGTTGGCAAAAGCGCGCGGGTCGGTCAACACCAGCTTGCCAACCCGTTGCTCGGCAGGGGCCAGTGAACTCAATGACGCGGTGATTCTGTCCAGCATGTCAGGCCTCCTCGCTCCAGCAGTGGCCATCTCGCGCGATCATGGCGCTGGACGCACTGGGCCCCCAGGTGCCCGCTGCGTAAGGACGAGGGCCTTGGGTATCTTGCTTCCAATGCTCCAGCAGGGGTTGCACCCAGCGCCATGCCTCTTCTTGCTCGTCGCTGCGCACGAACAGGTTCAGGCGGTTGTCCAGCACGTCCAAGAGCAAGCGCTCGTAAGCGCCCACCCGTTCGGTGCCGAAACGCTTGTCAAAGTCCAGATCCAACTGCACATTGGCCAAGGCAGCACCCGTGCCGGGGGCGACGCGGTGCCGGTCGTTCTGGGCTTGAGCCAGCAGGTGCAATTCCAAGCCATCTTTGGGCTGCAAATTGATCACCAGCTTGTTGCCCACATTGCTCGGCCCCCGGAAGATCGGGTGCGGTGTGGGCCTGAAGTTGATCTCAATGCGCGCGTCCTTGGACGCCAAACGCTTGCCTGTACGGATGTACATCGGCACGCCTGCCCATCGCCAATTGGCAATCTCTGTGCGCAGGGCCACAAAGGTTTCTGTGGGGCTCTCGGCGTCAACACCTGGCTCATCCCGGTAGCCCACCACACGCTCGCCATAGGCCGTACCCGCTGCGTATTGCCCTCGAATCGCATGAGAAGTCAGCGTCTCGGCTGTCCACCGCTTGAGGGACCGTAGCACCTTGAGCTTCTCATCCCGGATGGCGTCGGCATGGGCGTTGATAGGGGGTTCCATGCCAATCGCGCACAGCAATTGCAAAGCGTGGTTCTGCACCATGTCGCGCAAGGCACCCGTTTGGTCATAAAACGCCCCACGCTTTTCAACGCCCAGGTCTTCTGCGATGGTGATTTGGATGTTGGCAATGTGTTCCCGCCGCCACAAAGGCTCAAACAGCGCATTGCCAAACCGCAGCGCAAATAAATTTTGTACCGAAGGCTTGCCCAGGTAATGGTCGATGCGGAACACTTGGTTCTCATGCAGCACACGCCGCACGGATTCATTGATGGCACGGTTGGAGGCCAAGTCGTGGCCCAGTGGTTTTTCCAGTACCACCCTTGTTCTGGGGCCGTTGAGGCCTGCTGCAGCAATCTGTTCGACCACCTGGGTAAACAAAGCAGGGGCAGTAGCAACGTACATCACCACGGCATCTGCTTGACGGGCATTCAGATGGGTCGCCAGTTGGGCATAGTCTGCAGCTTGTGACAGGTCAACGCGCACGTATTCCAACAACGCCGCAAAGCGCGCAAACTCCTCGGCACTTGGGCGCTTCGCCCCCTCGACGGCCTCAAAGCGCGACTGGATTCGTTCACGGTACTGCGCATCGGTCAGGTCATCACGCGCCACCCCGATGATGCGCCCGCTTTCGGGCAAGGTGCCATGCCTGAACGCCTGGAACAACGCTGGCATGAGCTTGCGCCACACCAAATCTCCTGTACCCCCAAACAATACCAAATCAAAGCTCATGCTGGACCTGAAAACTGAGTTGAGCAAATAATGTAACTTAGTTTCATTGAAATCTGAGCTCATGTAACTTGAGGCTTTGACCGAACAGCTTGGGTTTTCAGCAGTTTGGTTGTGATTTAAAACCAGAGATGTCACGTTCTAAGGAGTCAAACCTGTTCACGCGCTGTCTGTGCGATCGCGCGCTTATACTCCCGCGTTAGTTAACAGAGGCGACCCTTGCAACGTTTTCCCCTAATCGATCTGCTCCGAGCCGTTGCGGCGTTGCTCGTCGTGTGTTACCACGTGATCGTCCATGCCAATTGGACCGAGTTTCCCGCCTCAGGCATTGCCATGCTGCCTCGCATGGGCTGGATTGGGGTCGATCTCTTTTTGGTGATCAGCGGTTTTGTCATTGGAAAGACCGCGATAGAGTCTTTCTCTCGTGATCCTGAAGGGTGGCGCAGCCTCTACATAGAGCGTCGATTGCGAAGAATCGCGCCACTGCACATCGCCACTGTGTTCATTTTTGTGCTGATGATCACCCCCCAAGTGTTGACCCAAGGGTGGACATCGGTATTTCATCTGATCACCCACGTTTTATTCATTCACAACCTTTTCCCTGCCACCTACGGATCGATCAACGGGGTGAATTGGTCTGTTGCGCTGGAGATGCAGTTTTACATGTTGGTGGCCTTGTCAACACCTTGGCTTGCCCGCTCTGGATGGTTACGCGTGATGTTGACTTGGGTGGGTATTGCGATTGCTTGGCGCTACGCGACCACCTTGTTTCTGGTGCCTACGGTGGCGACTGTGCATCATCAAATTGTGGCGGCAACGATGCTGCCTGGAACCATTGACCAGTTCGTGATGGGCATCTGTCTTGCCAAACTGTGCATCGATGGCCGGCTCAGTTTCACGCCGCAAAGGTTCATGGCATGGAGTGTTGCTGCTGTCGTGCTGCTGGCGATCTCTTGGGAAACGTTCGCACCTCGATCGGCCTATTGGTATTTTCCTCCCATGATCTGGTTTTGGCGTACTTTGGTCTCCGCTGCTTTTGGCGCGTTGCTGGGGGTGTTCATCATGATTCCGTATTCTGGTGGATGGTTGACCAGACCATTTCGGTATTTGGGTGAAATCAGCTACGGTATTTATCTTTGGCATTTACCCATTCTGATTGCGTTGATTGCACACACGCCATGGCGTGGCGCGAGCTTGTTGAAGGCCACGCTTATTGGGACGATCATGCTGTCAGCGCTGTCGTGGCA
>CAZHDP010000170.1:0-6997 GCA_964531605.1 uncultured Burkholderiaceae bacterium
CGGAACAAATGTTCTTCAAGCCTACTCGCAAAGAGACAGAAGACTACATCACCGGCCGCTTCGGTTAAGGAAACACCATGCCTGAAAAACACCTCTCCAGCCAGTTTGATTCCGAACTCAACAGCGTTTCTTCTCGCGTGATGGAGTTGGGCGGACTGGTCGAGTCGCAAATTGCCCAAGCGATCTACGCGCTGTCTCACCTGAGCATCGAAACCGTGGAACAGGTCGTCGAGATCGAAACCCGGGTCAACGCCATGGAAGTCGAAATCGACCGTGACCTGTCCTCCATCATTGGCCGCCGTCAACCCACGGCGCGAGACCTGCGTTTGCTGATCGCGATCTCCAAGGCCACCGCCAATTTGGAGCGCGCGGGCGACGAAGCCACCAAAATCGCGCGCATGGTCAAATCCATCATTGAAAGCGGTGCCGGCCGGGGCTTGCCCTCGTCTGAACTTCGCGTGGCATCCGACCTGGCCATCGCGTTGCTGCGCAAAGCCTTGGACAGCTTTGCCCGGCTGGACGTGGTCAGTGCCGTGGCGATCATGAAAGAAGACGACGCAATTGACCAAGAATTTGACGGTTTCGTGCGTAAACTGGTCACCTACATGATGGAAGACCCCCGGACCATTTCGCCCAGCCTCGATTTGCTGTTCCTGGCAAAAGCGATCGAGCGCATCGGTGACCATGCCAAAAACATCGCCGAGCTGATCATTTACATTGTGAAAGGCACGGACGTGCGCCACAGTTCAATGGCTCAAATCGAAACGGCCATCCAGTCCTGAGTTTGAATCCACCATGAAGCACCTTCCCCGCGTATTGATTGTTGAAGACGAGTCGGCGATTGCTGAGCTGATTTCGATCAACCTGCGCCACAACGGCTTTCAACCCATCTGGGCAGAGGATGGCGACGCGGCGCAGCGCGAGCTGGACTCGGTTTTGCCTGACGTGATCCTGTTGGACTGGATGCTGCCGCGTGAAAGCGGTGTGCAGTTGGCCCGCAAGTGGCGCGCTGACACCCGCACCAAGACCATCCCGATTTTGATGCTCACGGCGCGTGGCGACGAGTCAGACAAGGTGACGGGCTTGGACTCTGGGGCTGATGACTACATCACCAAGCCGTTTTCGACCCAAGAATTGATGGCGCGCATCCGGTCGGTCTTGCGCAGGCGTGCGCCTGAGCAGGTGGCGGACACGGTCACCATCGGGGGTTTGATGCTCGACTCAGGCAGCTACAGGGTGTCTTGGCAAGGCCAGCAACTCAAAGTCGGCCCCACAGAGTTCAAGCTGCTGCACTACCTGATGAAACACGCGGAGCGCGTGCACAGCCGTGGACAGTTGCTTGACAAGGTGTGGGGCGACCACGTGTTCATCGAAGAGCGCACGGTGGACGTGCACATTAAACGGCTGCGTGAAGCCTTGGGTGATGCTGGCCCCATGGTAGAAACCGTTCGGGGGGCGGGTTACCGCATGACATCGCAGCCTCTGCAATCTGCGTCGGCCTAGGTTTGCTGCATGGCGTGGCGCATCGTTGGTTACCTGATTTTTCAGCTGTTGGCAGGTGGGGCAGGGTGGATGCTCGCAGGCAGCACGGGTGCCCTGGGCACCGTGGCGCTGACAGGTCTGTTTTTGTTTGTGCTGGATTCGGTGCGTGGTCTCAAGGTGCTGAACTGGCTGCGTACTGCCGAGTGTCGCGTTGCACCTTTGCGCTCTGGCCTGTGGGGCGAAGTGTCAGACCGCACGGTCAGGCTGGTGCGGCAACTCCACCAGGAAAACAAGCGCAGCGATGACCGGCTGCAAGATTTTCTATCGGCCATCCAGGCCTCGCCTAATGGTGTGGTGCTGCTGGATCCACAAGGCCACATCGAGTGGTGCAACCAGACGGCTGCAGGGCATTTGGGTTTCGATGCCAGCCGAGACATCGGCCAACAAATCGGCAACTTGGTGCGGCACCCCTCTTTTGTCAGTTACTACGCAGGCTTGAATTACGGGCGCGAGGTGGTCATCGAGAGCCGAGGCTTGGCCAACGGCCGCACATTGACCGTGTCACTCCAGCTTCACCCTTACGGCGACGGCCGCAAATTGCTGCTGTCGAGGGACATCACGGCATTAGAGCAAGCGGAGGCCATGCGCCGAGATTTCGTGGCCAACGTATCGCACGAAATACGCACGCCCTTGACGGTGCTGGCTGGGTTTGTTGAAACCTTGCAAAACCTGCCCTTGAGCGAGCAAGAGCGTGCCAAATACCTCGACATGATGGCCACCCAATCGCAGCGCATGCAAAGTTTGGTGAGCGATTTGTTGACCCTGTCGAGGCTGGAAGGCAGCCCGCTGCCGAGCTTGTCAGAGTGGACTCCCCTGCCATCCATCATGCTCCAGTGTGAACAAGAGGCGCAGGCCTTGTCTGAAGCCATGGTGCCCAGCGGTCTTCCCCCTCACCGGCTGCGCATGGCGCCTGCGCCCGATGTGGCGTTGGCGGGCGTTTCGCGTGAAATGCACAGCGCTTTCTCCAACCTGATCAACAACGCCGTGCGTTACACGCCGCCGGGTGGCAGCATTGATGTGACCTGGCAAACGGTGAAAGAAGGGGCATCCGCCGGACGCCTGTTGTTTTCCGTGGTTGACAGTGGCCCTGGCATTGCACCAGAACACATTCCCCGCTTGACCGAGCGGTTTTACCGGATCGATCGCAGCCGATCCCGCGAAACGGGCGGCACTGGGCTGGGGCTGGCGATCGTGAAGCACGTGCTGCAGCGGCATGGTGCTGAACTGAAAATCACCAGCCAGCCCGGTCAGGGCTCGTGTTTCGCGATCCTGCTGGCAGCAAACCGCGTCAGGCCCATGCACATCAGCGTGAGTGACGTTTGACCGTCCAGGCCAGCAGGCTCATGAGGCTCACCGCTGCGAGGCCCAAGGCCAAGGTGCTGGCCACCCAATAGGTGCTGGGTTCAGGGCGCAAAGGCAGACCAGGAATGCCGACGTAGGCCCAAAGGTAAGCCCCGCCGAGGCCCACGCCCCACAACAAGGTGGTGTAGATGAGCAAGGGGGCGACAGCAACACGGTAACTTCTCAAAATGAAGCTGCTGGCCGCTTGCAAACCATCGGCCACATGAAACAGAGCCACCCACAGCAGCAGCGGAACGGCCATTTGCACCACCAAAGGGTTGCTGGTGTAAAGGTTTGCCAGAGGCACTCTTGCTATCAAAACTGCAGCAGAGAATGATACACCTGCTGTCGAAACCAAGGTAAACCCTTTCCAAATGGCCTGCTTTGCCGCGACGGTGTTGCCGGCCCCCAGCCAGAAACTGACCCTTGCACTGGTGGCGATGCCAATGGCCAGAGGCAGCATGAACATCACCGCCACCAAGTTTGAGGCGATCTGGTGTGCCGCCGACGCCACCGTACCTTGGCGCGCAATGAACAAGGCCATCAACGTGAATGAGGTGACTTCCACCATCACGGACAGGGCTGTTGGCACGCCCAGCTTGGCAAACCGCCCCAGCGCCTGCCAATCGGGCGCTTCCAGACGGGCCCACAACTGGTAGGGTACGTACAGCGATTGGGTGCGCAACATGATGACAGCTACCACCAGCATCAGCAGGTTGACGATGACGGTGGCCCAAGCACAGCCCTCGGCACCCAGGGCTGGAATGCCCCATCCCCCCAAACCCAACAGCACCGACAGCGGTATCTTCAGCGCCAGCGCACCCAGCTGCAACCAGGTGACCAACATGGGATGGCCCAGGCTCTGGTTGAAGGTGCCATACATCCGAAATAGCAAAGACGGTACAAACGCCAACGCACAGATGGCCAAATAGGCTTTCACGTCGGCTTGCACGGCCTGCGGCACCTGCGTCCATTCCAGGAGTGGGCCAGGCGCCAGCAGCATGGTCAACCCAATCATGGCCACGGCTGCCGCCAGGTAAATCGATTGCCTGACAGACTTGCCCAAGTCGGCGTAGCGCTTGGCCCCTTGCAGTTCAGACCAGATGGGCAAAAGGGCTTGGATCACGGTCACCAGGGCCACGTAGACGCTGATGAAAATGGCATAGCCCACCGACAAAGCCGCCATCGCGCCTTCGGAATGCCGCCCCGCGACCAAGGTGTCGGTCACGCCAAACCCCATGGCAGCCAGTTGCCCTGCCCACACACTGACGGCGTGGCGAGAGATCAGTTTCAGTTCAGACATGGTGTCAGCGAAGACGGCGATACACCTGAACACCTTCGCCGCCACGCGGGCCTTGGATGACCTCACCAGTGACCGCCCAGCGTTCAAGGTCGATGGCGTTTTCAGCCTCATCCTCGGTGTCAAGGTCCGCAGGAGATTGGGTCGGGGCAGGGGCGGGCACCGTCAGCAACCAGGGGCAGTGATCAGCGGTGCTACTCCCGTCAGCAACGGTCTCAAGCCCACCGTGATAGCCCAGCGCCGTGACCAGCCCGGCGCTCAGGCCGCGCACGGCCACACAGCCCGCCTCTGCTTGGGTCAAGTCGGTGATGCGTTGCACCAATTTGCGGTTGCTCAAGGCATAGTCCAATGGTCCCAGCAGCAGGGTCATGACCAGCACCCAACCCAAGGTAGCCCCCCCCGCAGGCAGGACCAAACTCTTCCAAATGGCCGCGCGGTGACGACCCACCCGCCAACGCACCAGCGCAACCCAAGCCAAGCTCGCCCCCGTGGCCACCAGCAAAGCCCACCAAGAAAATTCGGGCACATACCCAGGGGCCAAACGCGCCACATTGGCGGCTGGTTTGGCGGGAAACCCGGTCTGCATCGCCAACCAGACCACCCAAACGACCAGAGCCCAGCCTGAAAAAAACAACAGTGTGAACCAGTCGATCAATGCCGTGACCGTTCTGCTGAGCGTGGGCAGCGCAAACGCAGCCAATGCCGCCAATGCGGGTAAACCCAGCAGCAAAGAGCGTTCGCCAGAAGGGGTCAACAGGGTGGCCAGCAGCGACACCGCCAAAAACCACAAGGGCAGCGCCAAATGGGGGCTGCGCCACAGGTGACGCCATCGCCAAATCGTCCAGGCAGCCAATGGCGTGGCCGGCCAGCCAAACCAGAGCAGTAGGCGTGCCATGCCCTTGAACTGCGGCCAATCGCTGGGCAGTCCTTGCAAACGCCAGCGCCACAGCTCAAACCCCTGTGCCGTGAGTGCTGCAGCGGCAGTGCCTGCCAGCAACAGGGCCGACATCGTTTTGGGGGACCTGCGTCCAGACTGGTCGGGCGAGTTGGCATCTGCGGTGACAGGGCTGGTGGCGGCAATGGCCGCGCTGCCCAGGCCAAACAACACGGCCATGGCCGGTGCACCGCTCAGGGCCAACCCCACCATCGCAACAAGCCACACCATGGCGGCCCACCGCTTGCCACGCAGGCATTGAACAACGGCAAAAAAGCCCAAGGCTGAGCAAGCCAATTGCGCCAACGCGGGAGCCGTTTCGTGCGATAACAGCGCGAGCCCTAGGCAAGCCAGCAAGGCCAGCAAACCACCATCGGCCATGGCTCGGGCGTAGTCTGCCGGCTGGGCCTCGCCACCAAATGCAAACATGACGGGCTGGGCTTGCGGCGAACGTGCCAAACCATAGACGGCGTACCAGGTGCACAGCAGCACCAGTACCAGCAGTGCCAGGAAGGGGACGCGTGCGGCCGCATCGGCCGTCAGCATCGGGGTCAGCCATTGGATGGCACCCGCACCCAACCAGTAGGGCAGCAAGGCATCGGCCAGCTCAGTCGTGCCCACCAGTTGAGGGGTCAGCCAGGACGTGGCGCCCTGGGCCATGCGCCACATGTGGCCAAACCCGGTGATGTCGGCGGTGCGCCACGGATCACGCCCGAAAAATCCAGGCAACACATAGGCCAAACACAGCAACAACAACGCGGTACGCGGCAAACGGCGCACAGCATGTTGGGCAACGATGGCGGGGCTGGGTGGGTTCATGGACAACTGGAACTGATCAGGAGCAACGAAAAAAGGGCAACGCGGTTACCCGCGCTGCCCTTGTTCGGTAGCCGAAGCTCGCCGCGCTTATTTGGCAGCGGTCTTGCCGAAACGGTTGCGGAAACGCTCCACGCGGCCGCCCATGTTGTCCACGGATTTTTGCGTGCCCGTGTAGAAGGGGTGCGATTCGCTGGACGTATCGAGCTTGTACAGGGGGTATTCCTTGCCTTCGTGCACTTCTTTTTCTTTGGTGTTCACGCAAGAACGCGTGACAAATTTGAAGCCGTTGGACAAGTCCACGAAGAGAACTTCGCGGTAATCGGGGTGAATGCCTTCTTTCATGATCTTCCTTCAAGAGCGGTAGCCATTGCACAGCCAATCTGGCAACACTTTCCGCGAAAAGCCTCTGATTATATGATTTTTATCCGCCCCGACGCATCATGTCGAAGAATTCGACATTGCTCTTGGTCGAACGCATGTTCTTGAGCATGAGTTCCATCGACTCGATCTCGTCCATGTTGTACATGAACTGGCGCAAGATGCGGCTCTTTTGCAGCACTTCAGGTGTGAGCAGCAGCTCTTCACGGCGGGTGCCACTGCGGTTGAGGTTGATGGCGGGGAACACGCGTTTTTCGTACAGGCGGCGTTCCAGGTGGATTTCACAGTTGCCCGTGCCCTTGAATTCTTCAAAGATCACCTCGTCCATGCGGCTGCCGGTATCGACCAGGGCAGTCGCGATGATGGTCAGGCTGCCGCCTTCTTCCACGTTGCGGGCGGCACCAAAGAAGCGCTTGGGGCGTTGCAGGGCGTTGGCGTCCACACCACCGGTCAAGACTTTGCCAGAGGAGGGCACCACGTTGTTGTAGGCGCGGGCCAGGCGGGTGATCGAGTCCAGCAAGATCACCACATCTTTTTTCAGCTCGACCAGGCGCTTGGCGCGCTCGATCACCATTTCGGCCACGTGCACGTGACGCGCTGCGGGTTCGTCAAAGGTCGAAGCAATCACTTCGCCCTTCACCGTGCGCTGCATTTCGGTCACTTCTTCAGGGCGCTCGTCCACC
>CAZHDP010000171.1:0-471 GCA_964531605.1 uncultured Burkholderiaceae bacterium
CTCTCGGAGCGAGAGATTGACCTCTTCATCCACCACTCAGGTGCTCGCCGCGCTGTCTACTTAACCAATGTCTCCAATGAAGCCCAGGCACATGCCGATCGAGTGCAGGCATCCCCCTTCATCACACCCTTTGGCACACTCGCGATGGGGCCGGTACATCAGCACGCGGTGGCAGAGCCGGTTGACCAAGATGCGGCGCAACAGGTTGCCGCTTTGGTGTACACATCAGGCACGACAGGAATGCCCAAGGGCGTCATGCTGACCCACGCCAATTTGCTTTTTGTCGCCCGTTCGGCCGTGCAAGTACGCCAGCTCAGCCCAGGTGATCGCATCTATGGCGTGTTGCCCATGGCTCACGTGGTGGGACTGTCGACACAGTTTTTAGGCGCGCTGTGCGGTGGCGCCACCTTGCTGTTGTCACCACGGTTTTCACCAGAAGATGCGTTCAATGCGTTCCGGGATGAAGGTGTC
>CAZHDP010000171.1:481-6971 GCA_964531605.1 uncultured Burkholderiaceae bacterium
GTCACCTTGTTCACAGGCGTTCCGGCTTTGTATGTGCGCCTGCTTGAGTGGTGCCGAATCCATGCCAAAACCATCTCAGCACCGAAGCTTCGGCTCATCAGCGTGGCAGGGTCTCCCCTGACGCCAACCCTCAAATCTGAAGTGGAACAAGCCTTCAGACTCCCGTTGCAAAATGGTTTTGGCCTCACTGAAACAGCGCCGACCATTGCCCAGACCGTCGCCAATGCTTTACGGCAAGATTGCTCTGTTGGCGCGCCAATTGATCGCGTCGAAGTGCTACTGGTCGATGGCAGTGGCCAAAATGTGCCTGATGGTCAGACGGGTCAATTGTGGGTGCGCAGCCCAGGATTGATGAAGGGCTACTACCGCAGCCCAGAGTTGACCGCAGAAGTCATCCATGAAGACCGTTGGTTCAACACAGGAGACCTTGCGTACTTGCAAGCAGACGGCTCTTTGGTCATCACGGGCAGATCCAAAGAACTGATCATCCGATCAGGGTTCAATGTCTACCCACTGGAGGTGGAAGAGGTTTTGAACACTTACCCAGGCGTTGTGCAATCTGCGGTGGTCGGTCGAGAGGTGAGGGACAACGAAGAGGTGGTTGCCTTCGTTGAACTCAAAGCAGGCACTTCATGGGATCCATCAGAGATTCAAGCTTTTCTGCGTCAACGGCTCTCGCCCTACAAAGTGCCCACTGAGATACGCGCATTGGCGTCGCTTCCGTGTGCACCCAGTGGAAAAATTCTGAAACATCAACTCAAAGCGCAAGCAAAACTACCCCATCTGCAGCCTTCACCCCCTGTCCCCGCGGCAGCACAAACACCGGGTTGATTTCAGCTTCCAGCAAGCGCTCGCCCAGTTGCGCCACCATCTGAGAGAAAGCGACGATGGCGTTGACCAGGGCGTCCACATCGGCCAGCGGTCGGCCGCGAAAGCCGTTCAGCAAGGGCCAAGATTTCAGCGACTGCAGCATCAAGCGGGCTTCGTGTAGGCTCAGTCCCCCATGGTCGGGCAGCAGGCGCATCGCCGTGTCGTTGAACAACTCTGCCGTCACGCCACCCATGCCGACAAGGATGGCGGTGCCCAA
The DNA here is from genome assembly GCA_964531605.1 of uncultured Burkholderiaceae bacterium. Lineage (GTDB taxonomy): Bacteria > Pseudomonadota > Gammaproteobacteria > Burkholderiales > Burkholderiaceae_C > Defluviibacillus. The sequence continues at coordinate 1,569 of CAZHDP010000171.1, forward strand.
GGGGTCGCGGTGCATGCCCACGATCCATTCTGTGCCACCGGCCACCATCTCTTGCACCAAAAAGCGCTCAGGGCGCTTGCCGGTGTGCTGCGTGAGCTCGGTGACCATGGCATCCATGCGTTCACCCAAGGTGTCGGGCGTGACGCCCAACGCCACCCCGCCCACATCACTTTTGTGGGTGATCTCTGCAGACAATACTTTCAGCACCACGCGCCCGCCCAGCGCTTGAACAGCGGTTTGCGCCTCGGCCAACGTGGTCACCGCATGTTCAGCAGCGCAGGGCACGCCGAAACGGGCGAACAGCTGTTTGGCTTGGTGCTCGTCCAGCGCGCCCACGGGCATGTCGCCGACAACACCCCCATTGGCGTTCAACCCAGGGGTCAACAGTGCGGGCTCTGTCACCTTGAGCTGGTGCACATGCCGCATCGCGCTGAAGGCTGCAGTGCAGCTTTCAGCGGCGGCGTAGGCTGGTACACCGCGCTCGGTCAACAGTTTGGCGATGGCGGGTGCGTGCGGGCTGACATAAGCAAACACAGGCTTGTCTGATTGGGGCAAACAGTCTTGGATGGCCCCAGCCATCAACTCAGGCTGAGACAGGCCTGACGATCCCACCACGATGGTCAGGGCGTCATAGGTTGGGCTGGCCAGCAACGCTGTGATGGCACCGCGCAACAGGTCAGGGCGCAACCCGGCCAAGGTGACGTCGATGGGGTTGCGGTCGAGCACGGCCTCAGAACCGGTGTTGAGCGCGCGCAAGGTGCTGGCTGTGGCCTCGTCGGGTGGCGGGGTGTCAAACCCCACCAGGCCCAGGTCGTCCGACACCAGCGTGCCTGCACCACCGGTAGACGTGAGGACCGCCACACGGTTGCCTCGCAGGTGACGGCCAGTGACCAGCGCTGCAGGGATGTCGAGCAAATCGGCAAAAGTCTTGGCGCGGATCACGCCCACCTGGGCAAACAACGCGTCGTACATCCGGTCGGCCCCGGCCATGGCCCCGGTGTGCGACACGGCCGCACGGGCACCGGCTTCAGAGCGGCCAATTTTGAAGGCGACCACGGGTTTGCCCAGTCGCGCGGCTTTCAAGCAAGCAGCACGGAATTTGGCAGGGTTGCGCACGGTTTCGATGTACAGCGCGATCACCTGCGTGGCGGGATCATCTGCCAGCCAATCCACAAAATCGGCCAGCTCCAAGTCGACCTCATTGCTGGTGGAAATCAGTTTGGACAAGCCCAAACCGCGAGCTGCAGCGCGTGACAGCAATGAGCCCAAGATGCCGCCACTTTGCGACACCACACCCACACGCCCTTCCGGGAAATGGTCCAGCACCAGCGCACCAGAAGCCGACAACACGATGTGGTCAGTGAGGTTCACCAAGCCAATCGTATTCGGGCCCAGGATGCGCATGGTGCCAGCCGCATCCTTCAACTGCTGCTGGCGCGCAGCGCCCGCCTCGCCAGTTTCGGTGTAGCCGCTGGCCAACACAATGGCCGCAGCACACCCTTTGGCGGCCAGGTCACGCACCGCCAGATGGGCACGCTCCACGCCCAGCAAGACGATGCCCACGTCAGGCACGGCAGGCAATGACGCCACATCGGGATAGCAGGTCAGATCTCCGATCTGATCAACCTTGGGGTTGACCGGGTAAATGGCGCCAGTGAAGCCGTGCTTTTGCAAATAAGCGACGGGTCGGCCCGACGTTTTGCTGGCGTCGGCTGAAGCGCCGATGACTGCAACACTGCGGGGCTGGAGCAATCGAGACATCGCACTCATGGCCGTCATCACATCAAACCTTTCCTGCCGACTTGGCCAAAAACGCCATCACAGAATCTCGGTGCTCCGTGCTCGTGTAGCACATGCCTTGCGCTTGGCTGCCCTGCGCAAAGACCTGCTCGGCAGACATTTCGAACGATTGGTTCAAAATGGTTTTGCCCAAAGCCAACGCTGTCGCAGAGCCCTGGCTCAGTTCTCTGGCCCAGGCTTGGGCATCTGCCACCAGGGTGTCAGCAGCCGTTTTGCGGTCCACGATGCCCAAGGCCAGGGCTTCATCGATCTCAACCTTGCGGCCCGTGAAAATCAACTCTTTGGCCTTGGACAAGCCCACGCGACGCGGCAAAAAGTACATGCCGCCACCATCCGGAATGATGCCCCGGTGGATGTAAGACCACGAGAAATTAGCCCACTCGTTGGCGATGATGAAGTCACACGCCAACGCCGTGTCTGCCCCCAATCCAGAGGCCGCACCATTGACGGCGGCGATCACGGGTTTGGGCATGTTGTGCAGCAGCGACTGGGTGTAATGCACGCGCTGCTGGCGATGCCAGCCATTGAAGGCAACCTCGCCCGCAGGGGCTTTCATGCGGCGCTCCATGCCCGCGATGTCGCCGCCCGCACAAAAGCCTTTGCCTGCACCGGTCAGCACCAGCGCGCGGATGGCCTTGTCGGCCGATACTTTTTCCAGGATGGCAATGAATTCGGTGCGCACGTCGTCGCTCATGGCATTGCGCTTGTCGGGTCGGTTCAACGTAACGGTGGCGATGCCAGCTTCGACTTCTAGGATGACGAGTGGGGTGTTCATGGTGTGTGTCCTGTGGATGAAACGGTTCAATCTGCTTTGAGGTTGTTTTCTTTGACGACTTTGCGCCATCGGGCTTCTTCGGCCTTCACGTAAGCGTCTAACTCGGCGGGGCCACCTGCACTGATGACGAGGCCTTCTTGTTCAACCTTCTTTTTGAAATCATCTTGCTGTGTCGCGCTCTTGGCAGCAGCGTGGAGTTTGTCGATCACATCCGCCGGCGTCCCCGCAGGCACGTACAGACCGTACCAACTCTCCACCTGATAACCAGGTACAGCATCGGCAATGGCAGGCACCCCAGGCAGCGCCGGTGAGGGCTGCGACGTGGTCACGCCCAGGGCGCGCATCTTGCCGCTGTCAACGAACGTGGCCACAGCGGCAGCTGTGCCAAAAATCATGTCGACTTGTCCGCCCAACACATCGGTCATGGCAGGACCTGCACCGCGGTAGGGGACGTGGGTCATTTGCACTTTGGTCAGGTTGGCAAACATTTCGCCTGCCAGGTGGGCCGAGGTACCGTTACCCTGAGAGGCATAGCTGAGTTTGTCGGGGTTGGCCTTGGCAGCGGCGATCACGTCTTTCACCGTTTTGTACGGGCTGTTGGCACGCACCACCAGCACATTCGGGCCACGCCCAATCAGCACCACAGGTGCAAACGCTTTGTCGCCTGCATACGGCAATTTAGCAACCATGCTGGGGTTCACGGCGTGAGCAAACGTGGCGATCAACACGGTGTGTCCATCGGGTGCACTCTTGGCCACGGCTTCGGTGCCAATCAACGTGCCTGCACCCGGCTTGTTGTCGATGATCACCGACTGGCCCAAGGCTTTGGCCATGCCCGCGCCCAATGACCGGGCGATCAAATCGGTGCCACCGCCGGGTGAAAACGGCACCACGATGCGCACGGGCTTATCTGGGTAAGCGGCCAGGGCACGGCCCATGGGGGCGATGGCCAACGTCACACCGAGTACGACACAGGTCAGGGTTCTGAGAATCAAAAATGGGCTCATGGGTATCTCCGGCATCAACCGCCACGGGGTGCAACGGTTGACGATCGCAGTGTAGGGTGAATACACTGAAGCCACACCTTGTCATTTCCATCAGATGGAAATGACAACATCCACTGAAACCCGAAAACACCGTCATCAAACTGTGGCCTCTGCAGATCGCAACCGTTCATTGGAGCGCGGCATGGACATCCTGCGCACCTTCAAACCTGGCTCGGATTTGTTAGGCAACGGGGAGATCGCTGAGCGCACCGGCTTGTCTCGCGCCACCGTCAGCCGATTGACCCAAACCTTGGTCGGCAGCGGCATGCTCGAACATGACCGCCGTCAACGCGCTTACCGTCTGGCGGCGCCCGTGCTCAGCCTGGCCCATGCCCTGCGGTCAGCCTCTGCGGTGCTGCAAGTCGCTGGACCTTTGATGCGCCAGGAAGCCGAGCAGCGCAAGATCAATGTGGGCCTCGCTGTGGCAGACCGTGATGAGATGGTTTATCTGGAATCGGTACGCTACAGCAAGCGGGTCCCTTGGCGCAACGTGGTTGCAGGTCAACGGGTACCCATGGAGTTGACCTCCCTGGGGCGAGCTTGGCTTGCGGTGGCAGATGCGCCAGCGCGACAAACATTGATGCAGGTCTTCAAATCACGTCGCACCAAAGGCTGGCAACCCCTGCTGAAAGACATCAATGCGGCCATGAACCAGGTCCACACGATGGGCTACTGCTGGGCCAGTTGGCAGCCGCAGGTGGTCGCCCTGGCCACCCCGGTTGTCATACCGGGACGCCCGGTACATGTGTTGAACATGAGCGTAACCTCTGACGATGACCCGACGGACACCGTCGCACGGCTGAGCGACCCGCTGCTGGCGCTGGCGGACCGAATCGGACGACACATCGAAACCCAACGGGACTGACAGGTGAAAATGATGCCAAAACCTTCACCGCAGGAGTTCAATTTGACCTGGTTGAAACGTGTCATCCGACGCACCATTCAAGCGACAAGCTGTTTTGTAGTTGTAGCGTTCATCGGGGGTGGCACCTTGGCGCACGGCCAGGGCTTCGCGGGTAAAACCGATGGTACTGAGGCCACAGAGGAAGCCAATTCGCTCTACCTGCACAACCGGAAAATCGTGACCTTCAGGGCCACGTTGTTGGGAGACTCAGCAGATGACCGGGTCAAGCTGGCAAACCTGGCCCTTGAAACGGCGCTGAAATCATCGCCTAGCGGCAAAGTGACGCGCACATCCTTGGGAGATTCCGTGCGGTTTGAGCTGGACGGTGCCACTTTGTTTTTTTTGAGCACGGGTGATTTCAGAGGGCCTCGACCTGCCACCCTGTTGAACGCGGCATCCCAAGACGTTTTGGAACGATTGCAAACCGCCATCGATGAACACCAAGAGTTAAGAGACCCTGAACGCCTCATCAAGGGCGCCGCCTATTCGCTGTTGGCAACGGTGATGGCTTATGCCTTGCTGAAGGCGTTGTGGTGGTGTCGACGCAGGGTGAACTTGCGCATGCAACATGCGCTGGAAGCCAAATCCAAAGCGAGTTCATCTGGCAATTTGTTGGCTACTTCAGCAGAGCATGTGCTTGCAGCCACGCGCGTCACCACCTCCACTCTGGCATGGGGGATGGCCTTGCTGTTGGCCGATGCGTGGGCCACCTACGTCTTGCATCAGTTTGCCTACACCCGCCCATGGGGCGAACGGTCAACGGCGTGGTTGACGGACATGCTGCAACGCTTTTTACTGTCGATTGCCAGTGCGGTCCCTGGCCTGCTCACAGCCTTGCTCATCTTTGTGATCGCAAGGATGTTTTCCAGAGTTACCCA
>CAZHDP010000172.1:0-6846 GCA_964531605.1 uncultured Burkholderiaceae bacterium
AAGTAGAACGACGAGCCAATCCAGGCGATGGCGGTGATGACGTGGACCCAGCGCAACAGCAGGTTGGCCCAGTCGAGAAGGTAGCTTTCCATGGTTCTCAACCTTGCGGCATCGTGCCGCGTTTACCCAACCTGCTCACCACTGCGGGCGCTGTGAGCAGCATTCAAAGCCACGAACATTGGGCGGTTTACACCTCCCCAGCTCCGCTGCGACTTGTGGACAAAATTGTATACAGTAATTTGAAATTTGGCGAGGACTGATCACCCAGCCCATCACGGTAATTACCCTGAAGTCGCTGTCTGCAAGAGTTGTGCCGCCACGGCCACAGCAATCACCTCAGGTTCTTTGCCCTCGATCCCTGGCACACCGATCGGACAGGTGATACGGGCCAGTTCATCCGGCTGGAACCCGCGCTCTTCCAAGCGATGGCGGAACGTGGCCCACTTCGTCTGGCTGCCGATGAGTCCGATGTAGGGCAGGTCACGCTGTTCACGCCAACGTTTGAGACAAGCCGCAACGATGTCCAGGTCTTCTGCGTGGCTGAAACTCATGATGAGTACGCGAGAACCTGGCGCCAACTCGGTGACAGCAGCTTGAACTGGATCTGAGTGCTCACACACGACATGGGGAGGCACCTCGGTGGGGAAAATCTCGTCTCGGCTGTCAATCCAGCGGACCAGGAACGGCAGCCGACCCAAAACCTCCACCAAGGCTTTGCCCACATGCCCACCCCCAAACAGAGCGACAGGCTGGGCACCGGCTTGCAGACGGGCCGTCAGCACAGGGGCATCAGCCTCCGTGACGTGTTCGAAACGCAACATCACCACACCACCGCAGCATTGCCCGAGGCTAGGCCCCAGGGCGTAACGGACCACAGGCTCACCCATTTGGCCAGAGAGACGCTCTCGCGCCGCCGCAATGGCTTGCAGCTCCAAATGCCCTCCCCCAATGGTGTTGATCACCTGGTCTGGGAACACGGCCATCCATGCCCCCTTCTCGCGAGGAACGGACCCTTGGGTCGCATCCACCTGTATCAGCACTCCCGCGCTTTGGGTCAGCGCGACAGTTAATTTGGTCACTGGATTCAAAGTTTCTGGCCTCTGCTGGCTGACATTGCACTGGTTTGCAGGAAAATCACACAAAGTATGCCCTGAATCGCGCACGAGGAGCTTGCACCGTGAACACCCAACAGACACCAACTGCCAACCGCCAACGTCCTTTTTGGCACTGGGCGGCCATGACCTCCAGCATCGCAGCCATCCTGGCGGGATGTGGTGTTCTGCGCAGCCCCATGCCCACGGAGCCCACAAAGCCCGCAACCGTGCCCCCCACAGAGACACCGTCGAGCCCCAGCAGCACGCCAGGCTCTATCAGCACGACACCCAACGTGCGTGCACGGCCTTCGCAGGCCATGGACGCGAAGGCCTACCGCAAAGACGCGGCAGCGCATTTGTATGAGCTGAACAAAGCCCGTATCTACAAAGGCAAGATGCCACCCTTGCTGTACGCGATCGGGGTGCTGGACGTGGACATTGACAACCAAGGCCGTGTGAGCAAAGTGTCATGGAAACGCGCCCCGAACCAAGCGCCGGAAGTGATTGCGGAAATCGAAAAAACCGTTCGCAACGCGGCCCCCTATCCTGTCCCGACCAGGTTGGGGCGCGTCACTTACACCGATGTGTGGCTGTGGGACGAAAGTGGCAAATTCCAGCTGGACACGCTGACCGAAGGTCAGCTTTAACCCCAACCGCCATCAAGCCTTTTTGGCCTTTTCGCAGGCCATCAAAATGCGCTCTGGTGTCGCTGGCGCGTCCATGTGCACCACGGTCTTGTGACCGGCGCTGGCCGACACAGCATCGCGAATCGCAAAGTAAGTGGACAAGGCCAGCATCAGTGGTGGCTCCCCAGTCGCTTTGCTCTTGAACGGCGTCGGGCGCAGGTTTTCGTTGTCAAACAGCGATACCTTGAAATGCTCAGGCACATCGCCAGCAACGGGGATTTTGTAAGTGCTGGGGCCGTGGGTTAACAATTTGCCCTTTTTATCCCAAATGCACTCCTCCATCGTCAACCACCCCATACCTTGCACGTAAGCGCCTTCGATTTGGCCCTGGTCGATGGCGGGGTTGATGCTCTTGCCCACATCGTGCACGATGTCCACGCCCTTGAGCCACCACTCACCGGTGCGGGTGTCGATTTCGACCTCGGTCACCGATGCGCCATAGCAGTAGTAATAGAAGGCTTTGCCCTGCAGGGTCTGGAAGTCGTACTGGATGAAAGGCGTCATGTAGAAGCCCGTCACCGACAGGCCCACACGGTCCAACCAAGCCTGTTTGCACAGGTCGGCCCAAGCCACTTTTTGGCCGCTCGTCGAAGAGGTCGCAAAACCACCTGCAAATGTGATGCTTGACGCTTCGCAACCGAGTTTGCGCGCGGCCACCGGGGCCAAGCGCTCGCGCATCTGGTCACAGGCATTGTTGATGGCGCCGCCATTGATGTCCGCACCACTGGACGCAGAGGTGGCACTGGCATTCGGCACCTTCTGGCTGTCGGTGCCCGTCACGCGAACCAGGCTCACCGGGATGCCCAGGCCGTCAGCAGCCACTTGGGCCATCTTGGTGTTCAGACCCTGGCCCATCTCGGTGCCGCCATGGTTCACACTGACCGAGCCATCCATGAAGATGTTGAGCAGTGCACCGCCTTGGTTCAGCATCGTGGCGGTGAAGCTGATGCCAAACTTCAAGGGCACCAAAGCCAAACCACGCTTGCGGTATTTGCTCTCTTTATTGAAGCGCTCCACGCTGGCGCGCCGGGCGCGGTAACCGGATTCAGTCTCCACTTGGTCGATGACTTTGTCAGCCACAAAGTCTTCAATCAGCTGGTTGTACTGCGTGGTCATGGTGGCCGGGTTGCCCGACACCGCAGGGTCCTGGTACAGGTTGGCACGACGCACGTCCAACGGGTCTTTGCCCAGCGTGTTGGCAATTTGCTCGATCACGGTCTCGATGCCAAACATGCCTTGCGGGCCACCAAAGCCACGGAAGGCGGTGGCCGACTGCGTGTTCGTTTTGCATCGGTGGCTGACGATCTTCAGGTTGGGCAGGTAGTAGCAGTTGTCGATGTGCAGTACAGCACGGTCATTGACCGGACCCGAATAGTCGGTGCTGTAGCCGCAGCGGGACATCAGTGCCACGTCCACGCCCACAATACGGCCTTGGTCATCAAAACCCGCTTCGTAGTCGATGCGGAAGTTGTGGCGCTTGCCCGTGATCATCATGTCATCATCACGGTTGACGCGCAGCTTCACAGGCTTTTGCAACTTGAATGCTGCCAACGCCGCGCTTTGGCTGAAGATGCTGGAATTGCCCTCTTTGCCGCCAAAGCCACCGCCCATGCGGCGGCAAATCACCTCCACATCGTTGGTGGTCAGGTTCAACGCTGCTGCCGCTTCACGTTGGTTACCGTCTGGGTGCTGCGTGGACACGTACAGCGTCAACTGCCCGTCTTCGCGCGGCACGGCATAGGTAATCTGGCCTTCCAGGTAAAACTGCTCTTGTTGGCCGCATTCTGTGCTGCCTTTGATGCGGTGCGGCGCTTGTGCAATGGCCTCAGCGGGGGTGCCCCGGGTGATGCCTTTGGCAGGCATGATGAAGCTTTGCGCCGCCATGGCCTCTTCAATGGTGAGGATGGCCGGCAGTTCTTTGACTTTGACCTGGGCTTTGCTCGCGGCCTCACGGGCATACAGCATGTTGCGGGCAACCACCACGGCCACCGCTTGCCCTAAAAACTCCACCTTGCCATCGGCCAGGAACGGGTCATCATGGATGATGGGGCCACAGTTGTTTTCGCCGGGAATGTCTTTAGCGGTGTACACCGCCACCACGCCGTGTTCGGCCAATATGGCTTCTCGGTCTATGCCCTCACCGATCAACTCGCCATGGGCAACAGGCGACAAAATCAGCGCGGCATACAAGGTGCCACGCAGTTCAGGAATGTCATCGGTGTAAGTGGCTTCCCCGGTGACGTGCAAGTGAGCAGACTCATGAATGATGTCCATGCCTTGCTGGGCTGCGGGCAACAACTCTTTGAGGGTGGTTGGGGCGTTCATTTATGCGACCTCCACGGCAGGGTTCACGGATTCTTCAACAAATTGCATCACCAGGTTGCGTGCAACCAATGAGCGGTAAGCCCATGTGGCCCGCAAGCCATCGCGGGCGGTGAAGCTGCGAGCAATTGCGGCGTCCAACTCGGCGGCAACCACTTGATCAGGGGCTTTGCCTTCCAACACAGCCTCGAGTTGAGGGGCTCGGCACGGAGATGGTGCCAAGCCGTTGTAAGCCAACTTCACGTTTTTCAGCTTCCCTGCCGCAAGCTCGTAGCGCATGGCACAACAGGTGGCCGAAATGTCTTGTTCGAACCGCTTGCTCACTTTGTGTGCACGGAAATGCTGGCCCGGCTGGGGCTTGGGCAACTCCACCGCTTCGATGAACTCGCTGGGCTGCATCACGGTCTGCTTTTGACCGGTGTAAAACTTGTCCAAGGGCACACTTCGCACCTTGTCACCGCGACGCAAGTGCACCGTAGCGCCCAACGCCATGAGGCAGGGCATCGTGTCACCAATGGGCGAGCCGTTGGCGATGTTCCCCGCCAGGGTGGCCGTAGAGCGGATGGGCGGCGAACCAAACCGACGCAAAACTTCCGCAAAATCAGGGTAAGCAGCAGCAATCAATTGCTCAATGCGGGCCAAAGACACCGAGGCACCAATGCGCCAGGCACCTGGCTTGTCTTCTACCTTTTTCAACTCCGCCACATGGCCCAAATAAACGATGTGTTCCGGGCGGGTGTACTGCTTGTTCACTTGCAGTCCGATCTCGGTACTTCCAGCCAACAGGGTGGCCTGAGGATGCGACATCAGGTAATCCGCGAGCTCCACCAACGTGGCTGGCGAGACAAATTCGCTGCCCTTGCGGGTGCGCACCACGGGTTGGACCACGATGTCACCTTCCAGGTTGTACGTGGGAACCGTCGCACGGCGAATGTCCTTCAGCAGTGGCACATCAGCTTGGTCGTCCACTTTCAGGCTGCTGGCAGGCGCCGAACATGCCTTGAGGGTGGCGTCCACAATCGGCTTGTAACCGGTGCAACGGCATAAGTTGCCACTCAATGCGTCGTTCACTTGAGATCGCGTGGGGCTGGCCACCACCTGCACCAGGTTGGTCAAGCTCATCACAATGCCTGGGGTGCAAAACCCGCACTGAGAACCATGGCAACCGACCATGGCCTCTTGCACCGGGTGCAGCGTGCCGTCGGCACGCTTCAGGCTTTCAACGGTTTTGACGGATTTGCCATCCAGCGACGGCAACAATTGCAGGCAACTGTTGACGGGCACATAGTCCACGCCAGTGCCTGCCGCATTGAGTTCACCCACCATGATGACGCACGCGCCACAATCGCCTTCGGCACAGCCTTCTTTGGTGCCCGTGCGGTGCAATTGCTCGCGCAGGTAATCCAAAACAGTGGTGGTGCGCCGCTCGCCTTGCGCTTCAACGACGTGGCCGTCGAGCACAAAGCGGACGGTGTTGGTAACTTCACTCATGGGCAGGTCTTTCCTGTTGTGACGACAGACATCCAGAGATTTTATGCGTCTGTGTCGCTTTCAGGTTGAACCCCCTGTGCTCACGATCCTCGGTACGTGGAATAGCTCCAGGGGCTCACGAGCAAAGGAACGTGGTAATGCTGGTCTGCGTGGGCGATCCCAAAATCGAGACTCACGCGGTTCAAAAAATTGGGCTCAGGCAAGTCCACGCCCTTGCTGGCAAAGTAGCCGGCCACATCGAACACCAGCCGATAGGTGCCAACTTTCAGTGTGCTGTTGTCGTACAACGGGCCGTCTGATCGGCCATCGCTGTTCAACGTGAATTGGCGAACCAAAACAGCGGCTTCACCAACCGTGGTGTAAAGCCCAACAGACATGCCTGCGGCGGGGCAGCCGTGCATGGTGTCCAGTACGTGCGTGCTCAGTCCCATGGTGTTTCCTGTTCTGTGTAAATCGGTCAGTTGAGTGAGAATGTTGTCCACCGAAAGTGTATACACTTTTTGTTTTCTACGCTATCATGACCTGCATGGATTCATCCACCACAAGCCACATCGTAGACGCCTTGACACGCGCCATCGTGGAGCACCGGCTTCACCCCGGCACCAAATTGGCGGAACAAAAGCTCGCAGACCACTTTGGCGTCTCTCGCACGTTGGTACGGCAAGCGCTGTTCCAGCTGTCGCAGAACCGGTTGATACGGCTGGAGCCCGCGCGTGGCGCCTTTGTGGCAGCACCGTCGGCGGATGAAGCACGCCAAGTGTTTGCTGTGCGCCGCATGCTGGAGGCCGAAATGACCCGCGCGTTCGTGCGACAAGTCACCCCCACCAAAATCAAAGCGCTGAAGGAACACGTCGCGCAAGAAAAAAGCTCTCTCACCAGTGGCGACATCACGGGCAGGACGGAGCTGCTGGGCGACTTTCACGTGCGCATGGCGGAACTCATGGGCAATGAAGTGCTGGCCCAAATGTTGGGCGAATTGATCTCCCGTTGCGCCCTGATCACGCTGATGTACCAAAGCACCAGTGCGGCAGAGCATTCCAACGAAGAGCACGCCGAAATCGTCAAAGCGCTGGCAGCCAAAGACGAGGCGCGTGCCGTGCAACTCATGAACGATCACTTGCTGCACGTTGAACAAAGCTTGGCGTTTGACCGCAAAGTGCCCACCAATGACATCGCCATGGCGCTGGCCTGAATCTCGCTTGAAGCTCGTTCGTGACACGCTGAAATCCCCATGACCTACGACACCACCCTAC